>NZ_JBEXPH010000141.1:0-22562 GCF_040611955.1 Streptomyces sp. NPDC006510
CGACCGTGGAGTCGACGTGCCCGCCGCCGGGCACCACCCGGGCCTTGCCGGTCGAGTCGACCCCGGCGACATCCGCGACCAGGTGGGCGAGCGCGGTCACCAGCCGGGCCGCGTCCACCTCGGCCTCGATCGGCGGCGCGTGCACGGCGAACTGGGCGCGCCCGGGACCGATCAGCTCGACGGCCGCGTCGATACCGGCCGTCACGACCGAGTCGAGCAGCACGTTCGCCTTGACCAGCTCCTCGGAGCCGGCGTCCAGGCGCTGGTAGCCGAGGACGTTGTCGACGAGGGTGGTCATCCGGGCGTAGCCCGCGGCCAGGTGGTGCAGGATCTGGTTGGCCTCGGGCCACAGCTGTCCCGCCGGGTCGGCGGCGAGCGTCGAGAGTTCGCCGCGCAGCTCCTCCAGCGGGCCGCGCAGCGATTCGCCGAGCACGGCGGTGAGCTGGGTGTGCCGGGCGGTCAGCGCCGTCAGCCGATCGGCCTGCGCCTCCAGCTCGGCCGCGTACCGCTCGGTCCGGTCGGCCAGCTCCGTGCTGTGCCGCTCCGTCAGTTCGGCGACCTCGGCCCGGTGCTGTGCGCCGAGTTCCTCGTAGGGCCTGCGGTCGGTGAACGTCATGACGGCGCCGACCAGCTGGTCGCCGTCCCGGACCGGCGCGGTGGTCAGATCGACCGGCACCTGCGCGCCGCTCTTGGACCACAGGACCTGCCCGCGCACCCGGTGCTTGCGCCCGGACCTGAGGGTGTCGGCGAGCGGCGACTCCTCGTACGGGAACGGCTCGCCCTCCGCCCGCGAGTGCAGGATCAGCGGATGCAGCTCCTGGCCGCCCAGGTCGCTGGCGCGGAAGCCGAGGATCTGCGCGGCGGCGGGGTTGACCAGGACGACCCGGCCGTCGGTGTCCGTACCGACGACCCCCTCGGCCGCGGCCCGCAGGATCATCTCGGTCTGCCGCTGCGAACGGGCCAGTTCGGCCTCGGTGTCCACGGTGCCCGACAGATCCCGTACGACGATCATCAGCAGCTCGTCACCCGTGAAGCTGCCGCTGTAGGTGCTCTGGAAGTCGTTGTACGCGGCCTGCCCGTCCTCCAGGCCGGCGCTGGTGACCTCGACCGGGTACTCGGTGCCGTCGGTCCGCCGTGCGGTCATCCGGGTCGGCTTCGTGCGGCCGCGGTCGTCGGCGGCCTCGGGGCGGCGCATCGACCCCGGGATCAGCCTGGAGTCGAATTCGGGCAGCAGGTCCAGGAGCCCGCGACCGACGAGCGCGGTGCCCGGCGTCTCGAACATCTCCAGCGCGATGGTGTTGGCGTTGACGACCGTGCCGTTGCAGTTGACGAGCAGCAGCCCGTCGGGGAGTGCATCGAGTATGGCTGCGAGGCGAGCAGCGCCTCGGGATGGCCTGCTGCTCACGACGACGCTTCCTCCCTGGTTACCGCACCTTGCCGACAGCGGGCCCCATCTTGCCCCTCGGACCGCAGGCTGTCACTGGAGGAGTCTAAAGGCAGCGAAGGGGCGTGGGGCTGCGGATGAGGGGGAGCTCTCACCAAGGTTCTGTGCATACGGTGTACGACTCCGCCCCGTCATGTGTCGTCGATGTGCCCGGAGCAGGGCGCGAGCCTCTGCTCACGGCGGGCGTCCGGTTCGCCCGGACGCCCCCCGTCACCGGGCCGGCCCGGTCATCGGACGTTGGGGAGCACCGGCCGCAGGTCGTTCCAGCGGGAGATCTCGCAGCCGTTGCTCCGGCTGAAGACCGCGTCGATGACCCGCCCCTGCCAGGTCCCGGTGACCCGGGCGGTGGCCGGACCCCCGAACTGCTGGGTGCACAGCGCCTTCTCGGACACCGGGGCGAACGGGTCCGCGCCCTCGCCCGCCAGCTCGTCCAGCCGGCCGCAGGCCTGCTGCGCCACCGGGTGACTGCCGCCCGCCGGGCCGCACCGCAACTCGAAGGTGCCCTCGGCGGCGGAGTCCCCCGAGCCCGAGACCGTGATCGTCAGCTGGGTACGGGAGTCCTCCTGGAGCACGGGCAGCGGAAGCGGCAACGGCAGCGGAAGGGGTCCGGTGGCCGCGGTCGCGGCCGGCGCGGCGGCGGACAGCGCGGCGAGGGACACGACGGCGGTGAGGGCGAGGCGGCGCAACATGCGGGCTCCTGTGCTCGTGCACTGCGGCGGAGTGCCGGTGGAACGGACGGAAGGACGGGAGGGCGGCGCCCTCTCATCACTAACGCTCCGCACGCCACGGCGTTGCGCAACCGCAGGCGCTTTGCCCTCGCACCCGACTGCCTAGTACCGTAGGCATCGATTGGTGACGCACCGCTCAACTGTGTCATCATCTGCACGCACCACTCGCGCTCGCGCGGGGTGTGTACTGGAGGCGTCGCCTAGTCCGGTCTATGGCGCCGCACTGCTAATGCGGTTTGGGTCTTAAAGCCCATCGAGGGTTCAAATCCCTCCGCCTCCGCTTCATCACCGAAGCCCCGTGCCACCGGCACGGGGCTTCGGTCGTATCCGGGCTTCGGTCGTATCCGGATCCGGACGCTCCACCCGTGCCGTCCCGAACGGCCCCGGCAGCACTCGCACGACACCGCCGTACGGGGCATTTCCCCAGTTCAGAGCTGGTGGGGCTAAAGGATTTCGCGTCACGGCGCAGGTCATGTAATGTTGTTCTCGCAACGCCGACCGGGGAGAAAAAAACCGGGAAGCACAAGCACTCGTAGCTTAACGGATAGAGCATCTGACTACGGATCAGAAGGTTGCAGGTTCGAATCCTGCCGAGTGCACAGCAAGTCGGAGGCCCTCAGGAGAAATCCTGAGGGCCTCTGTCGTATGTCGTGACGGCAGTGGTTGACGGCGACATCTTCATCTTCGAGCGACGACCGTCGGACCGATCGGACGGCTGCGTTGGGCCAGGCAGGCCTACGGAGCGGACGTGGACACCATCCTCGCCCTGGCGGCCGGGCCGGCACGGCGGTGAGCCGTGCCGGCCCGGCGCGGTCGCCGGAAGCGCCGTGCCGCCCCGGTGTCCGGTCAGCGGGTGGCGAGGAACTCGAGCGTGTCGATGACGCGGTTCGAGAAGCCCCACTCGTTGTCGTACCACGCGACCACCTTGACGTGGCGGCCGTCGACGCGGGTGAGGGCCGAGTCAAAGATCGACGAGGCGGGATTGCCCGTGATGTCGGACGACACGAGCGGGTCGTCCGAGTACTCGAGGATGCCGGCGAGCGGCCCGTCCGCCGCGGCGCGGTACGCCGCCAGCACGTCGTCGCGTGTCACGTCGCGGGCGACGGTCGTGTTGAGTTCGACGATCGAGCCCACCGGCACCGGTACGCGGATCGAGTCGCCCGACAGCTTGCCCTCGAGGTTCGGCAGCACCAGGCCGATCGCCTTGGCGGCGCCGGTCGTGGTCGGCACGATGTTGACGCCGGCGGCCCGGGCGCGACGGGCGTCGCGGTGCGGACCGTCCTGCAGGTTCTGCTCCTGCGTGTAGGCGTGCACCGTCGTCATGAACCCGTGCTCGATACCGGCGAGTTCGTCGAGGACCGCGGCCAGCGGCGCGAGCGCGTTGGTGGTGCAGGAGGCGTTCGAGACGATCGTGTGCACGGCCGGGTCGTAGGCGTCGGTGTTGACCCCGAACGCGAGCGTGACGTCGGCGCCGTCCGACGGCGCGCTGACGAGTACCTTCTTCGCGCCCGCGTCGAGGTGGGCGCGGGCGGCCTTGGCCGAGGTGAAGCGGCCGGTGGCTTCCAGGACGATGTCGACGCCGAGTTCGGCCCACGGCAGCTGCGCCGGTTCGCGCTCGGCCAGCACCGTGATCCGGTGGCCGTCGACGACGAGGGCGTCCCCGTCGACGGACACCGGGCGCCCGAGCCGGCCGGCCGTGCTGTCGTAGGCGAGCAGCCGGGCGAGAGTGGCGGGCTCCGTCAGGTCGTTGACGGCGACGATCTCGAGGGCGCTGTCGCGCTCCAGCAGTGCGCGCAGCACATTGCGTCCGATGCGGCCGAATCCGTTGATGGCGATGCGAGTCATGAGTGATGTCCCTTTCCTTCGCCACCAGGCTCGCTCGCGGCTCGCGCCGCTGACAGTGGCGGGATCGCCATGGTTCAAAAGGATCCCGCCAAGGGGGTGCCGGGCGGGTCACTCGCCCCGGGTGAAGGTGCTCCGGTACTCGCTCGGTGTGGTGCCGAGGATGCGCTGGAAGTGCAGGCGCAGGTTCGCGCCGGTGCCGAGCCCGACGTCGGCGGCGATCTGTTCGACGCTGCGCTGCGAGCGTTCGAGCAGTTCGCGGGCCAGGTCGATGCGGGCGCGCATCACCCACTGCATCGGCGTGTAGCCGGTCTCCTCGACGAAGCGCCGGGAGAACGTGCGCGGCGAGACCTCGGCCTGCCGCGCCAGTGTGTCGAGGGTGAGGGGCTCGCCGAGCCGGTGCAGCGCCCACTCGCGGGTGGCGGCGAACCGCTCCCCGAGCGGCTCGGGGACGCTGCGCGGCACGTACTGGGCCTGGCCGCCGCTGCGGTAGGGGGCGGCAACCAGACGCCGGGCCGCGTGGTTGGACGCGGCCACTCCGAGGTCGCCGCGCAGGATGTGCAGGCACAGGTCGATGCCGGAGGCGGCGCCGGCCGAGGTGAGCACGCTGCCCTCGTCGACGAACAGCACGTTCTCGTCGACCTGGACGAGCGGATGCCTGGCCATGAGCGCCCGCGTGTAGTGCCAGTGCGTCGTGGCGCGCCTGCCGTCGAGCAGGCCCGTGGCGGCGAGCGCGAAGGCGCCCGTCGAGATGGCGGCGAGCCGCGCGCCCCGGTCGTGGGCGGCGATCAGCGCGTCGACGACGGCCTGCGGCGGGTCGTCGCGGTCCGGGACCCGGTAGCCGGGGACGAAGACGATGTCGGCCCACGCGAGCGCGTCGAGGCCGTGGGCGACGTAGTACGCGAGGCCTTCGCCGCCGGCCACAAGACCGGGTGTCGCCCCGCACACCCGCACCTCGTACGGCATGCTCGCGCGGGTCGTGAAGACCTGCGCGGGAATTCCGACATCGAGCGGCTTCGCCCCTTCGAGCACAAGGACGGCGACGCGATGCAGGCGGGAGGACACAGGAAAAGATTACGCGGGGCGTGGCACGGTACGCCCACTGCGCGGGCCGGGCGGACGACACACCGGCCGGGCCTCTTGCGTCGCCCGTGAAGCGCCGCGCCCAGCCCGTGATGTGGAACGGGGTGTCGGCGTGCTTGTCGCTGTCCAGGCCGCGGACTTCGAACGACTGCTGATGGTCCGAATCGACGCTGTCCTTCGGGACCGTGACCTCTGCGGCGAAGCCGCCGTCCGGTCCGGCCGGGACGTCGCGGAGGTCGAGCGTGGCGCCGTACGTTCCGTTGAACGTGATGCGCACCTGTTCTCCGGCCGCGAAGCCGGAGCCCGTGATCGTGACGGTGGCTCCTATGGCGGCCGAGTCCGGTTCGGCCATGATGTGGGCTGCCGTGGGGGAAGGGGCCGGGGCGGATGGTGTGGCCGGAAGGCTCTGCACGGGGCGCGGGGTGGCCGAGGTGTGCTGCGAGGCCGGGGGTGCTGTGATGGCGGCGGGTGCCTTCGGGGAGTGGCCGCCCGCCACCGTCGTCGCGATCACGGCGGCGATGAGGGTGGCCGAGCCGGTGATGACAGCCGCGATGATCACGGTTCGGTGGCTGCGATCGGTCCTCCGGCCGGGTCGCCGGTGGTGCGGGTGTCGCCGAAGTCGGACACGTGGATTCTCCAACCGGTCATGTTTGGAAAGCAGCTGATCAGAATGTTTAGCGCGGCGCTCCGGCGACCTCCGGTTTTCCCGTCCCGGCGCGGGGCTGCCGCGGCCGTCCACTAACGTCGCTTGACGTCGCTCAATGTCTTTCCGGGGGTCGTTCATGGCTGGGGCGTGGCAGTGCACCGGGCTGCGGTGGCCGGACGCGCAGGGGCCGCCCGTGCTGGGCTGGCGGCGGGGCGGGGCCGTACGGGTGAGTGCGCCGGCCTACGGGACGGAGCTCGGGTTCCGGGCCGAGGGGGAGCGGCACTGTGTCGGGGCGCGCGGGAACGTGTGTCCGGTGGGGGCCGTGGTGTCGGGGCGGAGCACGGGGGCGCGATGTCCGGAGTGTGCGCGGCTGGACCGGGCGCATTCGGTGGCCGCCGACACGATCGCCGATGACCCGAGGACGTACCGCGTGTATCTGGCCTGGTTCGGGCCGGGGATGGTGAAGGTCGGGATCACCGCCGAGGAGCGGCGGGCGGCGCGGTTGCGCGAGCAGGGGGCCGTGGTGTTCAGCTGGCTGGGGCGGGGGCCGTTGATGGCGTGCCGGCGGACCGAGGAGCTGCTGCGGTCGGCGCTCGGGGTGCCGGACCGGATTCCGTACGCGAGGAAGCGGGCCGTGCGCGGGGCGTTGCCGGGGGCGGCGGAGCGGGGTGCCGAGGTGGCGGAGCTCTACCGGCGGGCCGTGGCGCTGGAGGGGGCCGGGTGGCCCCAGTCGCTGGAGCGGCTGCCCTTCGAGGCGGTTGATCACACCGGGGTGTTCGGGCTCGACGGCGCGGTCGAGGTGGCGTGGGCCGTCACCGAGTTGGTGGCCGGGGGCGTGGTGGCGGGGCGACTGGTGGCGGCGGCCGGGCCCGATCTGCATCTGGCGACGGCGGACGGGGTCGTGGTGCTGGACACCCGGCTGATGACCGGGTGGGAGCTGGCGGCGGCGGACCCGCGGGCCGGGGTGGGGGTGCCGGTGGCCGACATCGGGGGCGGTGGCGTGCAGGGCGGGCTGTTCTGAGATCGTCGGATCGGTACGGGCGGTGAGCACGGTGGGAGGAGCGCGGGATGAGTGGTGATGCCGACGACGTCGTGCGGTTCAGGGAGCGGCTGGGGCTGCCCGGGATCATCGATGTCCATACGCACTTCATGCCGGAGCGGGTGCTGGCCAAGGTCTGGGCGTACTTCGACTCGGCGGGGCCGCTGACCGGGATGGAGTGGCCCATCGAGTACCGGCACGACGAGGACGAACGGCTCGCGCTGCTGCGTTCGTTCGGGGTGCTCCGGTTCACCTCGATGCTCTACCCGCACAAGGCCGGGATGGCGGCCTGGCTGAACGGCTGGGCGGCCGACTTCGCCCGCCGGGTGCCGGACTGCCTGCACACCGCGACCTTCTTCCCGGAGGAGGGCGTGGAGCGGTACGTGCGCGAGGCCGTCGAGGCGGGGGCGCGGGTCTTCAAGTCACACCTCCAGGTCGGCGCGTACGACACCAACGACCCGCTCCTGGAGCCGGTCTGGGGGCTGCTCGCGGAGGCCGGGATTCCGGTGGTGATGCACTGCGGATCGGGGCCGGCGCCCGGCAAGTACACGGGCCCCGAGCCGGTCGGCCGGCTGCTCGCCCGGCATCCGCGGCTGCCGTTGATCGTGGCGCACATGGGGATGCCGGAGTACGCGGAGTTCCTGGCGCTGGCGGAGGCGTACCCGCGGGTGCGGCTGGACACGACGATGGCGTTCACGGACTTCACGGAGGACTTCCATCCGTTCCCGCCGGCCGAGCGCGTGCGGCTCGCGGCGCTCGGGGACCGCATCCTGCTGGGCACGGACTTCCCGAACATTCCGTATCCGTACGCGCATCAACTGCACGCGCTGGAACGGCTGGAGCTCGGGGACGACTGGCTGCGGGCGGTCTGCCACGGGAACGCGCGCGCGTTGTTCGGCCTGGACTGACCTCCCGGCGCGGGCCGCTCCTTCCGGGTTTTCTCAGGGAATTCACAGAATCGGGTAAGGGGCCTTTCAGAGGAGCCTCACAGGGTTGGGGCATGACGACGACCTCGCCCCAGGGGCGTACCGAACTGCTGAGGGCGGACCGCACCCCCGTCCGTGTGCTGGTGGTGGACGACGAGGCTCCGCTCGCCGAGCTGCTGTCCATGGCGCTGCGTTACGAGGGCTGGGAGGTGCGCAGCGCCGGGGACGGTGCCGGGGCCGTCCGGATGGCGCGCGCCTTCCGGCCCGATGTTGTGATCCTCGATGTGATGCTGCCCGACACGGACGGGTTCGCCGTGCTCGGCAGACTGCGGCGGGAGCTCTCCGAGGTCCCCGTCCTGTTCCTGACCGCGCGCGACGCGGTGGAGGACCGGATCGCCGGTCTCACGGCGGGCGGTGACGACTACGTGACCAAGCCGTTCAGCCTGGAGGAGGTCGTCGCGCGGCTGCGCGGGCTGATCCGGCGGTCCGGCACGGCGGCCGTGCGCAGCGAGTCGACGCTCGTCGTCGGCGATCTGATGCTCGACGAGGACAGCCACGAGGTCAGCCGGGACGGCAGGTCCATCCATCTCACCGCGACCGAGTTCGAGCTGCTGCGCTTCCTGATGCGCAATCCGCGGCGGGTGCTGAGCAAGGCGCAGATCCTCGACCGGGTGTGGAACTACGACTTCGGCGGGCAGGCGAACGTCGTCGAGCTGTACATCTCGTACCTGCGCAAGAAGATCGACGCCGGACGCTCACCGATGATCCACACCCGGCGCGGGGCGGGATACCTCATCAAACCCGGTGAGTAGGCGCCCGTACCGGCGGCGGGGGCCGTGGACGCTGCGGACCCGGCTCGTCGTCTCGGCGGTGACGCTGATCGCCGTGGTGGCCGCGGTCATCGGATCGGTCACCACCATCGCCTACCGCAGCTACATGTACGGCAAGCTCGACGATCAGCTGCGCACCATCGCGATGCGGGCCGCGAAGCCGCCCGGCAGCGGTGGCGGGCCGATGCCCGCCGGTGCACCGCGCAACGACGACCCGCTGGCCTTCGTCGACGCGCGCGGGCTGCCCGTCGGCGCCTTCGGGGCCGTGGTGGCGGGCGGCTCGGTCACCGCGTCGCGCATGGTCGTGGAGAGCACCACCACACCGGAGCCCTGGTCCGAGGACAGCGGGCAGCCGATGACCGGCGCCCAGCAGAGCGCCCTGGCGGCGGCCGGTGTCACTCCCGGAGGCGGGGCGAGGAGCGTCGACCTGCCGGGGCTCGGGTCCAACCGGGTGGAGGCGGTCACGGACCCGCACGGGACGACCGTCCTCGTCGGCCTTCCCGCTTCCGAGGTGGGCTCCGCGCTCACCACCCTGATCCTCGTCGAGGTCTGCGTCACCGGCGCCGGACTGATCGCGGCCGGGATCGCGGGCGCCGCCATGGTCGGGGTCGCGCTGCGGCCGCTGCGCCGGGTCGCCGCGACCGCGACCAGGGTCTCCGAACTCCCGCTGCACAGCGGTGAGGTGGCCCTGCTGGAGCGGGTCCCGCAGGCCCAGTCCGATCCGCGGACCGAGGTCGGCCAGGTGGGCGCGGCGCTCAACCGGATGCTGGGCCACGTCGGTTCGGCGCTGGAGGCACGACAGCAGAGCGAGACGCGGGTACGGCAGTTCGTCGCGGACGCCAGCCATGAGCTGCGCACCCCGCTGGCCTCGATCCGCGGCTACGCCGAACTGACCCGGCGCGGACGCGAGGAGACCGGCCCCGACACCCGGCACGCCCTGGGGCGGATCGAGTCCGAGGCGGAACGGATGACGGGCATGGTGGAGGATCTGCTGCTGCTCGCCCGGCTGGACGCCGGACGCCCCCTCGGCCTGGAGAGCACCGACCTCTCCCCGGTCGTGGTCGACGCGGTGAGCGATGCCCGCGCCGCCGGGGAACGCGGCCACCACTGGCGCCTCGAACTGCCGGACGAGCCCGCGACCGTGCACGGCGATCCGACCCGGCTCCACCAGGTGCTGGTCAATCTGCTGGCGAACGCCCGTACCCACACCCCGCCCGGCACGACCGTCACCGTCCGGGTGCGGGCCGCGGCCGGCCGGCCGTGGGTGACGCTGGAGGTCGCGGACGACGGGCCCGGCATTCCGCCCGAGCTGCTGCCGCACGTCTTCGAACGGTTCGCGCGCGGTGACGCCTCGCGGTCCCGCGGCGCGGGCTCCACCGGGCTCGGCCTCGCCATCGTGCAGGCCGTCGTCGCCGCGCACGGCGGCCGGGTCGAGGTCAACTCGGCGCCGGGAAACACGGTGTTCGCCGTCCGGCTGCCCGCGCTTCCCCCGGCCGCTCCGCACTCACAGCAGGGGGACAGGCTCAGCACACCGGCGTGACAGCGGGGTCGGCGAGCGTCGGTCACATGCGAACCGACACTCCCTGGAGCACCCTGCCGGCCCGGGACCACCTCCTCGCCGGAGCGGTCGATGCGGCGGGTGCACCCGTACTCGACGTGGTGGTACCCGTCCACAACGAGGAGAAGGACCTCGAACCGTGTGTGCTGCGCCTGCACGACCATCTGGCGCGCACCTTCCCGTACACCTTCCGGATCACCGTCGCGGACAACGCGAGCACCGACCGGACACCGCAGGTGGCGGCCCGGCTCGGGGCGGCGCTGCCCCGGGTGCGGTCGTACCGGCTGGAGGAGAAGGGCCGGGGGCGGGCGCTGCGCACCGTCTGGTCGGGCTCGGACGCCCCGGTGCTGGCCTACATGGACGTCGATCTGTCCACCGACCTCAACGCGTTGCTGCCGCTGGTCGCGCCGCTGATCTCGGGCCACTCCGACCTGGCCATCGGCTCCCGGCTGACCCGTAGTTCGCGGGTGGTGCGGGGATCGAAGCGGGAGTTCATCTCGCGCGCCTACAACCTCGTTCTCCGCTCGTCGCTGGCCGCCCGGTTCAGCGATGCGCAGTGCGGGTTCAAGGCCATCCGGCGCGATGTCGCGGAGCGGCTGCTGCCGATGGTGGAGGACTCGGGGTGGTTCTTCGACACCGAACTGCTGGTGCTCGCCGAACGCGCCGGGCTGCGCATCCACGAGGTGCCGGTCGACTGGGTCGACGATCCCGACTCCACCGTCCACATCGTGCGGACGGCGACCGAGGACCTGAAAGGCGTGTGGCGGGTGGGGCGGGCGCTGGCGGTCGGCGCACTGCCGCTGGACCGGCTGGCCCGGCCCTTCGGGGACGATCCGCGCGACCGTGCGCTGAGCGGGGTGCCGGGCGGCCTGGCCCGGCAGCTCGTCGGATTCTGTGTCGTCGGCGCGCTCTCCACGCTGTGCTACCTCGCCCTGTACTCGCTGTTCCGGCTGGGCGTCGGCCCGCAGACCGCCAACGGCGGCGCGCTGCTGGTGTCGGCCGTCGCCAACACGGCAGCCAACCGGAGGCTCACCTTCGGCGTACGGGGCCGGGGTGGAGCCGTACGCCATCAGGCGCAGGGCCTCGTCGTCTTCGCCATCGGCCTCGCGCTGACCAGCGGCTCACTGGCCGCGCTGGGAGCGGCGTCCGGATCTCCGTCGCACGCCACGGAACTCGCCGTACTG
Source organism: Streptomyces sp. NPDC006510 (assembly GCF_040611955.1). NCBI lineage: Bacteria > Bacillati > Actinomycetota > Actinomycetes > Kitasatosporales > Streptomycetaceae > Streptomyces > Streptomyces sp. NPDC006510. Next base: position 11,281 of record NZ_JBEXPH010000141.1, read on the forward strand.
ATCGCGGCCAACCTCGCGGCGACGGTGCTGCGGTTCCTGCTCTTCCGCGCCTGGATCTTCCCGGAGCGGGCTGCCGCGGAGGGCCGCCCGGCGGGGCACGCCGATGACACTCACCACGAACCGGGGAACGTCCGATGACCACGCTGCATCCCGACCACCTCCCGGCCCCGCCGGCGCCCGCGCCGCCCGCCGCACCGGCCCACGGACGCCCGAACAGGTCCCTGGCGCACCGCATGTGGCGGGGCAGGCCCGAGGACCCGCGCTGGGCGAGGCCGGCCTTTCTCGCGTTGCTGCTGGTCATCGGGCTCGCGTACCTGTGGAATCTCAGCGCTTCCGGATACGCCAACTCCTTCTACTCCGCCGCCGCGCAGGCGGGCAGCCGGAGCTGGAAGGCCCTCTTCTTCGGTTCGCTGGACGCGGCCAACGCCATCACCGTCGACAAGCCCCCGGCCGCGCTCTGGCCGATGGCCCTGTCGGTGCGGATCCTCGGCCTGGGCTCCTGGGCGATCCTGGCCCCGCAGGTGCTGATGGGCGTGGCCACGGCCGGGGTGCTGTACGCGGGCGTACGCCGCCGTTTCAACGCCGTGGCCGGGCTGATCGCGATGGTGGTGTTCGCGCTCACGCCGGTGGCCGCGCTGATGTTCCGCTTCAACAACCCGGACGCGCTGCTGGCGCTGCTGATGACCGTCACGGTCTACTGCGTGCTGCGCGCGATGGAGCACGGCCGCACCAAGTGGCTGGTGTGGGCGGGAGTCGCGGTCGGGTTCGCCTTCCTGACGAAGACCCTGCAGGCGTTCCTGATCCTGCCGCCACTGGCCGTGCTGTACGCGGTGTTCGCGCCGGTCCCGGTTCGCAGACGGCTCGGCCAACTCGGGCTCTCGGCCCTCGTGATGGTCGTCGCGGGCGGCTGGTGGGTCGCGATCGTCGAACTCTTGCCCGCCTCGTCGCGCCCGTACATCGGCGGCTCGCAGAACAACTCCTTCCTTGAACTGACCTTCGGCTACAACGGCCTCGGCCGGATCAACGGCGACGAGACCGGCAGCGTCGGCGGCGGGGGCGGACCGGGCGGCGGGTCCGGCGGCCAGTGGGGCGAGACCGGCCTCGGCCGGATGTTCAACTCCGAGATCGGCGGCCAGATCTCCTGGCTGCTGCCCGCCGCGCTGATCCTGCTGGTCGCGGGCGTCTGGCTGACCTGGCGGGCAGGGGGGCACCTCCCAGGCATTAAGCGCTGGGGGAGTACCGACACGGCCCGTGCGGCGTTCCTCGCCTGGGGCGGCTCGCTGCTGATGACGGCGGTCGTCTTCAGCTTCATGGCTGGCATCTTCCACCAGTACTACACGGTCGCCCTCGCCCCGTACCTCGCGGCGCTGATCGGCATGGGCGCCACGGTCCTGTGGGAGGAGCGGTCCCGCTGGTGGGCGGGTGCCGTGCTCGGCGGCACGGTCGCTGTGACGGCGTACTGGGCGTACGTGCTGCTGGGGCGGACCCCGGACTACCTGCCGTGGCTGCGCACGGCCGTGCTCGTCGCCGGGATCGTCGGCGCGTTGGGGCTGCTGCTCGTCTCCCGGCTGGGGCGTCGAATGGCGCTCGCAGCCGTGGGGCTGGGCTTCGCCGCGTCGCTGGCCGGGCCGGCCGCGTACACCGTGAGCACGCTGAACACCGGACACCAGGGCTCGATCGTCACGGCGGGCCCGCTCTCCGGCGGCATGGGTGGCCCCGGCGGTGGCGGCGGCCGTGGTGGTCCCGGCGGCGGCATGCGACCCCCCGGTCAGGGGAACCAGCAGGGCAATCAGCAGGGTGGTGGCATGGGGCAGCCCCCGACCGGCATCCCGCCCGGCCAGGGCCAGGGCCAGGGCCAGGGCCAGACGCAGGGCCGGCCCGGCACGTCGCAGAACGGGCAGCGGCCCGGAGCCGTGCCCGGCATGGGTGAGGGCTTCGCAGGAGGCGGCTTCCCGGGAAGCGACGGCGGCGGTATGGGCGGCCTGCTCAACGGCGCGTCCGTCGGCTCCGAGGCCCGGAAGCTCCTGGAGAAGCGCGCCGGGGACTACACCTGGGCCGCCGCCGCCATCGGATCCCAGAACGCCGCGAGCTACCAACTCGCCACCGGCTACCCGGTGATGGCGATCGGCGGATTCAACGGCAGCGACCCGTCCCCGACGCTTGCTCAGTTCAAGCAGTACGTCGAGGACGGCAGGATCCACTACTTCATCGCGGGCGGGATGGGCGGTGGGGGCGGGGGCAACAGCGGCACCTCCTCGCAGATCTCCGCCTGGGTGGCGGAGAACTTCGAGGAGGTCACGGCGGGCAGCGCCACCTTCTACGACCTGACCCGGCCGAAGAAGAGCAGCTGAGGCTCAGCGCCGCAGCAGCAGATCGGCGACGACCGGGCGGTGGTCCGAGGCGAGTGTCTCGGCCACCGCCGCGTCACGTACCCGCACGGAATCCTTCGACACCGCCACGTAGTCGATCCGCTGCACCGGATCCTGTGCCGGGTACGTGGGCCCGCCGGGCTCGACGTCGTCGAGCGTCTCCCACAGCGGTGCCAGCTCAGGCGCGGCCGGCGCCGCGTTGAAGTCGCCGAGCAGGATCTGCCGCACCGGCCGCCGCTCCGACTCCTGGTCCTCGGCCATGATCCGGCGGGTGTCGGCGACCTGGGCGCTGCGCACGGACGGGTCGGCGCGGTAGTCCAGATGTGTCACGTAGACATGCACGGGCAGCCCCTGCACCCGAACGACCACCTCGCCGAAGCCGGGCGCGGGCGCCGGTACCGGGTTCGGGACCTGGGTGGAGAGCCGGGTGATCTCGTGGTTCTCGGCGCTCACGATGCGGTACCTGGACAGCACCGCGACCCCGAACTCGCGTCGCGGCGCACCGGGGGTCTGTGGATCGAGGCTGTAGACCGGGGCGAACGACACCTGCATGTCCAGCCGTTCGGCCAGCTCGCCCGCCAGGTCGCGCCACTCGCTGCGGGTGCCCCAGTGGACGTCGACCTCCTGGAGCCCGATCACATCGGCGTCCAGCGAGCGGAGCTCGGCGGTCTGCCGGTCGAGATCGAAGACGTTGTCCATGCCGGCACCCGCATGGATGTTGTACGTGGCCACGCGCAGCGGCACCGCGCGCCCGTGCCCCTCCCCTTCCTCCCCGGCGGCCGCTGCGGGAGGCACGAGGGCGGTCACCGACAGCCCTGCCGCGAGGAGCACTTCCACCGTACGACGACGCAGTGACATACCACTCCAGCCCTTGTCGGATCAGCGGCGAGCACGGTACCGCGGGTAAATGCGTTGTACGCCGTACAGGTCGGCTATACGGTGTACAACGCCTACTACTCGTACACCGTATAAGGGATCAGGAGTCCGTATGACGGCGACCGCCGCCGAGCAGAACCACCTCTCGTCGCCGAGCCATCCGCAACGCTGGCTGATCCTCGGCGTCATCTGTCTCGCACAGCTCACCGTGCTGCTCGACAACACCGTTCTCAACGTCGCGATCCCCTCCCTCACCCGGGAGCTGGACGCCTCCACCGCCGACGTGCAGTGGATGATCAACGCCTATTCGCTGGTCCAGTCGGGCCTGCTGCTCACGGCCGGCAGCTCCGCCGACCGCTACGGCCGCAAGAAGATGCTGATCGCCGGGCTCGCCCTGTTCGGCATCGGCTCGCTGGTGGCCGGACTGGCCCAGACGTCCGCACAGCTGATCGCGGCCCGCGCGGGCATGGGCATCGGCGGTGCGCTGCTGATGACCACGACGCTCGCCGTCGTCGTGCAGATCTTCGACGAGACCGAGCGCGTCAAGGCGATCGGCATCTGGTCGACCGTCAGCTCGCTCGGGTTCGCCGTCGGACCGCTGATCGGCGGAGTGATGCTCGACCACTTCTGGTGGGGCGCGATCTTCCTGATCAACATCCCGGTCGCGGTCATCGGACTGGTCGCCGTGGCCCGGCTCGTCCCGGAGTCCAAGAACGCCGGCGGCGAGCGCCCCGACCTGTTCGGCGCGCTGCTCTCCACCATCGGCATGGCATCCGTCGTGTACGCGATCATCTCCGGCCCGGAGCACGGCTGGGCGTCGGGCCGGGTGCTGCTGACCGCCTTTGTCGGGGTCGCCGTCCTCACCGGATTCGTGCTGTGGGAGCTGCACATCCCGTACCCGATGCTGGACATGCACTTCTTCCGGAACCAGAAGTTCGTCGGCGCGGTCGCGGGCGCGATCCTGGTCGCCTTCGGGATGGGCGGCTCGCTCTTCCTGCTCACCCAGCAGCTCCAGTTCGTCCTCGGCTACGAGCCGCTGGAGGCCGGTCTGCGCACGGCTCCGCTGGCGCTGAGCGTCGTCGCGCTCAACCTCACCGGACTGGGTGCCAGGCTGGTGCCCAAGCTGGGAACGCCGGTCACCATCGCGTCCGGGATGAGCCTGCTGGCCGCGGGCCTGGCCGCGATCGCGCTGCTCGGCGGCGACGGCTACGGCGGCATGCTGCTCGGCCTGGTCGTGATGGGCGCGGGCATCGCGGTCGCCATGCCCGCCATGGCCAACGCGATCATGAGCGCCATCCCGCCGGAGAAGGCGGGGGTGGGCGCCGGGGTCAACGGCACGCTCGCCGAGTTCGGCAACGGCCTGGGGGTCGCCGTCCTCGGCGCGGTGCTCAACGCGCGGTTCGCGGCGCTGGTGCCGGCCGCTGTCGGGGCCGCGTCGCTGCCCGCCGCGATCGCCTCGGCCACCGACGCCGGCGAGCGGGCGCGGATCACGGACGCCTTCGCCTCCGGGCTGGAGACCAGCCAGCTCTTCGGAGCGGTCGCGGTGCTGGTCGGCGGCCTGCTCGCCGCCGTGCTGCTGCGCCGCGCGGAGCGGGTGGAATCCTCCCGGGCGGACTCCACCGGCACCGCGGCGGCGGCATAGCATCGGGGAGGGGGCGCACCGGACCGTACGAATCCGTTCCGTGCGCGATTCACGCGTACGTGGCCGGTCCGCCCCGCCGGCAAGACGAGGAGAGTGCGCCATGGTGTCCGCGGCCGACCGTGTGAAGAACCCCGCCAGGACCAGCGTGTGGCTGGACCAGCGGACACCGTCGCGCACCCGCAAACCGGACCAGGCGGCGGGTCTGGACCGGGACAGGATCACCGCGACCTCGGTCCGGCTGCTGGACGCCGAGGGACTCGCCAAGTTCTCCATGCGCAGGCTCGCCGCCGAGCTCGACGTCACCGCGATGTCCCTGTACTGGTACGTGGACACCAAGGAGGACCTGCTGGAGCTGGCCCTCGACGCGGCCTACAGCGAGTTCACGCCCCCTCGGGAGGACGCGCACTGGCACGACCGGCTGCGCGGGCTGGCCACCGAGTACCGGGAGCTGCTGGTCCGGCACGTCTGGGTGTCGTCGCTCGCCGGGCACTTCCTCAACATCGGCCCGCACGCGATGCTGATGTCGTACTCCGTCCAGGACGTGATCCGGGCGACCGGCCTGCCGCTGGAACGCCAGACCGGCGCGCTCTCCGCGGTCTTCCAGTTCGTGTACGGATTCGGCACGATCGAGGGCCACTTCGCGCAGCGCAGCGCGGCGGCGGGAATCAGCCAGGAGGAGTACTACCGGCAGGCGATGGCCATGATCCGCGCCCAGCCGCAGCTCAAGGAGATAGTGGAGTCCTCGCAGGACCTGATGGACGCCCGCGGCGGCGACACGGTCGAGGAGATGCGCGACCGGGACTTCACCTTCGCGCTGGACCTGCTGATCGCGGGCATCGAGGCGATGCGGGACCGCTGAGGGGCGGTGCGGGACGGCTGAGGGGCGGTGCGGGTGCTGAGGTGAGGAGCCCCGCCCCTCAGCACCCGCGTGACCGGCCGCCGGACGCCGGATGGGCCGGGAAGCCGCCGGTGGCCACCGGCCCCCACCGCACCGGAGTGATCCGGTGATCGACGTCCCCTGCTTCACCGTCGCCGCCCGGTACTTGTCCCGGTCCGGGTGCTCACCCGAGATGTTCCGGAGGTACTCGACGAGCGGCTCGACCGAATCCGGCGAGTCGATGCGACACGGGGTGCTGTGTCCGCAGATTACGACGGCAGGGACTCACCCTGGACGGCCTGGATGTCGAGCTCCACCCGCAGCGTCGTGCCGATCGCCGAGATGCCCGCCTGCACCACCTGGTTGTAGTTCATGGCGAAGTCCTCGCGGCGCAGCTCCGCCGTGGCGTTGAAGGCTGCCCGCACCCCGCCCCACGGGTCCGGGCCCGTCCCGAGGTAGCTCAGGTTCAGGTCGACCGGGCGCACCACACCGTGCAGCGACAGCTCGCCGTGGACCAGCCAGCGGTCGGGTCCGGTCGGGGTCAGCCCGCTGGAGCGGTACGTGATCTCCGGGAACCGGTCCGAGTCCATGAAGTCGGGCGAACGCAGGTGCTTGTCGCGCATGCCGTTGCCGGTGTCGATGCTCGCCGCACTGATGACCGCGTCGACCCGGGACCGCTCGATGTCCTCCGCGATCTCGATCCGGCCGCTGAATTCCGTGAACCGGCCGTGCACGCTGGAGATCCCCAGGTGCTGCGCGACCGCGGCCACCGAGGAGTGTGCCGGGTCCAGCGACCAGGTGCCCGGCGGCGGCAGCTCCACACCGCCCTGGCGGGCCAGCACCACCGTGCCGGCCTCGACCCGCCCGCTCGCCGTGACGAGGGCGGTGGAGGCGGCGGGGGCGTACCCGACCGCCGTGACGATCACCGTGTACGCGCCGGCCTGCAGGGGATCGCCGGTCCGCACCGTCCCGTCCTCGTCGACAGTGGCCCGCAGCACCTGCGCGCCGGTCATGTCGGTGACCGTCACGACCGCGTGCTGGACCGCCCAGCCGTCCCGCGTCCGTACCCGTGCGCGAAGTCCCATCCCGTTCTCTCTCCTTGCTCAACGACTCAATGAGTCGGGCCCCGGGGCGGGACGGCAGGCCGTCCCCTGCCTGCCGTCCCGCCACCGGGGCCCATTTCCACCGGCCGGTACAGCGTCTCCGCTCGAAACGCCGACCCGCCAGGGGTCTGTGGTTACTCGCCGGGGTGGGCGAGCTCGATGTCGTGTCCGTCGACCCCGCGACCGGCCACGGTCAGCGCGCTCGCCACCGGCGGGTAGCCGGCCGCGATGACCGAGTACTCGCCCGAGTCCAGGTCGGTGAAGGCGTACGCCCCGTCCTCCCCGGTCGTCGAGGTGGCGACCACATTGCCGGCCGCGTCGACCAGTGTGACCCGGGCGTCCGGCAGCGGCCGCCGGGCGGCCCCGGCCCGCACCAGGCCCTGGACCAGCGCACCGGACTGCAGCGCGGCCTCGATCCGGGTGACGCCCTGGCCGCCGATCTCCACCGGCAGCGCCAGCGGACGGAACCCGGCGGCGTTCACCGCGACGGTCACCGTACCGGGGACCAGCTCACCGAAGGTGAACTCGCCCGTCTCACCGGACTTGCCGGTGGCCAGCACATCGCCGCGCACATCGGTCACGATGACCACGGCGCCGTTCACCGGCGCGTCGGTCTCCGCGGCGCGCACGACGCCGGCCAGTCCGCTCGTACCGGAGAGCAGGATGTCGTACGCCAGCGGCTCGTCACCGACGACCACCGTGGACGCCTGCGGCTGGAAGCCGTCGGCGGACGCGATCAGGACGTAGGAGCCGGAGCCCGGCGCGTCCAGACCGTAGCTGCCGTCGGCCTGGGCGACGGAGCGCCCCAGCTGTCGGCCGGCCAGCGAGATCAGGGTGACGGCGGCCCGTGCGACGGGTGCGCCCTCGGCGCCGCGCACCACACCGTGCACGGCCGTGCCCCGAAGGGTGGCGACCGGGGCCTCCTGGGTGTCGACCGGGGTGACCCCGGCCGCTGCCTCGGAGACCGCTGCGACGGTGGTGGCCGGAGCCTCGACCGCCTCGGCGATGGAGGTCTCGGCCGTGGCCGGGGCCTCGCTGGAAGTGTTGGTCTTCAGAGCGACCTCCTTGATGAAGATCGTGATCACGAAGGCGATCAGCGCGGCCGGAGCGGCGTACAGGAAGACATCGCCGACACCGTGCCCGTAGGCGCTCTCCACGACCGTGCGGAACGGCGCGGGCAGCTTGTCCAGGTCGGGGATGCCCCCGCTGCCGGTGCCGCCGTGGCCCATGGCCGCGCCCTGGGGGCCGAGCTCGGCGAGGCCGTCCTTGACGTAGTGGGTGACGCGGTTCGCCATGACGGCGCCCAGCGCCGAGACGCCGATCGCACCGCCGAGGGAACGGAAGAAGGTGACGACGGAGCTGGCCGAGCCGAGGTCGGACGGAGCGACCTGGTTCTGCGTGGCGAGCACCAGGTTCTGCATCATCATGCCGATGCCGAGACCCATGACGGCCATGTAGACCGCGATGTGCCAGTACTCCGTGTCGTACCGGATGGTGCCCAGCAGGCCGAGCCCGGCGGTGACCAGGAAGCCACCGCTGACCAGCCAGGCCTTCCAGCGGCCGGTCTTGGTGATGACCTGGCCGGAGACCGTCGAGGAGATGAACAGACCCGCGATCATCGGGATCGTCATGACGCCCGACATCGTCGGCGACTTGCCGCGCGCCAGCTGGAAGTACTGGCTGAAGAAGACGGTGCCCGCGAACATCGCGATACCGACGAACAGCGAGGCCAGCGAGGCCAGCGTGATGGTGCGGTTACGGAAGAGGCGCAGCGGGATGATCGGCTCGCTGGCCTTGGCCTCGACGGCGATGAAGAGCCCGGCGAGCACGGCGGAGCCGGCGAGCATCGCGGCGGTCTGCCAGGAGAGCCAGTCGTACTTGTCACCGGCGAAGGTCACCCAGAGCAGCAGCAGCGACACGGCGGCGCTGATGAAGAACGCGCCCCACCAGTCGACCTTGACCTGGCGCTTCACGACCGGGAGCTTCAGCGTCTTCTGGAGCACGATCAGCGCGATGACGGCGAACGGCACACCGACGTAGAAGCACCAGCGCCAGCCCATCCAGCTGGTGTCGGTGATGACACCGCCGAGCAGCGGACCACCGACGGTGGCGACGGCGAACACCGCACCGATGTATCCGCTGTAGCGACCGCGCTCACGCGGGGCGATCATCGCCGCCATCACGATCTGCGCGAGGGCGGAGAGGCCGCCGACGCCGATGCCCTGGATGACACGGCAGGCGATCAGCATGCCGCTGCTGGTCGACATACCGGCGACGACCGAGCCCGCGACGTAGATCACGAGGGCTATCTGGACCAGCAGCTTCTTGCTGAACAGGTCGGAGAGCTTGCCCCACAGGGGGGTGGTGGCGGTCATCGCCAGCAGCGAGGCCGTGACCACCCAGGTGTAGGCGCTCTGGCCGCCGCCGAGGTCGGAGATGATCTCGGGCAGTGCGTTCGAGACGACCGTCGACGACAGGATCGCGACGAACATGCCGAGCATCAGCCCGGCCAGCGCCTCCATGATCTGCCGGTGTGTCATCGGCGCGCCGGACGAGGGATCGGACGATCCCCCGTGCTTGGCGTGGCCGCCCCGCACACCGGTCGGTGTGGTCGTAGCCATTTAAGTCCTTGTCTTTGCTTCTGTTACACGGGTGTACGGGTGTGCGCGTCGTCGTCGCTGTCGGCAGGCCGGGAACGGCAGTCGCCGCTGTGCTTTCCGGGGCCGCACCCGCTGGGCCCGCGACAGGCGAAACTGTCGCGCAGCCGGGCCAACAGCGTGTTGAGCTGTCCGACCTCGTCGTCCGACCAGTCGGAGAGGTTGTAGGCGAACATCTCGGTGATCCGCCGGTTCAGGTCGCCGAGCACGTCGTGCCCGGCGGGGGTCAGCCGCAGGATGCGGGACCGCTTGTCCGCCGGATCCGAGGACCGTTCGATCCAGCCCCGCTCCGCCACATGGGCGACATGGCGGCTGGTCACCGACATGTCGACGTCCAGCAGCTCGGCCAGCCGGCTGATCCGCATCTCGCCGTGCTGCCCGAGGAGAGACAGTACGGCGACGGAGCCGCCCGGACACTCGGCGGGCAGGATGCGGGCGAGACCCCGTTTGACGGCTCCGACGGCGCTGAGTTGCCGGGCCAGTTCTTCGTACTGACTCCGTGCGGCCACGGGACCCCCAGAACATCTCACCGGTTCATCTTGTTGCTTAGGGCAACCATAGAAGCCGTTGGTTGCTACAGGCAAACGAAAAGGGGCTTGCAGAAGTAAAGGAAAACAAAAGGATGCGTACGGCCCGGGTCAAAGGCCCAGCGTCCGGGGTGTGGGTGAGGAGGGATGTGTCTCGCACCACAGATGGGGTGGGTGGGACTCCGGTCCGGGGCGGGCGCGAGGTGTGCGCGGGTCTGGATCCGGGTCCGGGGCCGGGCCCGGGGCTGTGCCTGCGCCCGGGTCCGAGCCGGGGCACCCGTCTGCGCGTGGGCCTGCGCGAGGAAGGGGAAAGGGTTGCACGGCAAGTCCCGTACAAAGGGGGGGAGTTGCCGGGGCCGGCTCGCACCGGATCTTACAAGTGGCCCTTTTACGTACCTGAATCCTCTTCACCGTAGCCCCGCCGGCCCGCTCCACGACTTTTGCTCCGCTGCCGGACGCGGACCGCTTCCTCACCGCCCCCACGGCCCTGGCCTCGGCCCTTTGTGGACCCGGGGGTTGGGCCGCAACGCCGAGTTCGCTAGGGTCCTGGCCCATGGCACACAACCCCCACGCCCCGCAGGGCCCCGAGGGCAACCACGACCCGGCCGGCAGCACCCAGATGTTCCGGGCCTTCGTCGACGAGGGCGAGCCGCAGCGCCGGCAGCAGCCGGCCGCCTCGTCCGGACCGCGTGTCGGGGTGATCGCCGCCGTCGTCGTGGTGGTCGTCGCCCTGGCGGCGGTCGCCTGGCTCGCGCTCGGCTGACCGGCCCCCGGTCACCTCGCACCGCTCAAGTCCACCCGTCACTTCAATGCGGCGGTGACGTCCCGGGTCTCGACATGCATGCCCAGGGGCACCCGCCAGGCGTCCACGCAGACGGTGTACGTCTCCGTCCGCGCCGCTCCCGCGCCGATCGGTGCGGGCAGCGGCCCGGTCGACTCGATGGTCGCCCAGTCGACCCCCAGCGCACCGATCACGTGCGTGGCGAAGGTGACGGTTCCCGAGCGCGCCGGCGATCCGCCGGTGTTCCGGAACTCCACGGTCACCTTCTCGCACCAGCGCTCGTCCGCCGCCGCCCGCACGGGGGTGCCCACCGTCAGTACGGCGGGCCCGGCGGGTGGGGTGGACCCGGGTGCCGAGGGGGTCACGGGCCCGGTGGAGCCCCCCGCATCGCTGCCGCCCGTGCCGGGGCCCGATGTGCCGGGCGCGCCGGACGGCCGGGGCGCTCCGCCG
>NZ_JBEXPH010000142.1:0-22378 GCF_040611955.1 Streptomyces sp. NPDC006510
GGCGTTATGTGGGGGGGGGTGTGGTGGTGCGGCGTGGGGGGGGGGGGGGGGGGGGGGGCGGGGGGGGGGGGGGGGGGGGCCGCGGGGGCGGGGGGGGGGGGGGGGGGGGGGGGGGGGGCCCCCCCCCCCCACCGTCACGTCACTTCTTCGCTTCCGCGCACTCCGCGCACGTACCGAAGATCTCCACCGTATGGGCCACGTTCACATAGCCGTGCTGGGTGGCGATGGTCTCCGCCCACTGCTCCACCGCGGGGCCCTCGACCTCCACGGCCTTGCCGCACATCCGGCACACCAGGTGATGATGGTGCTCCCCGGTCGAGCAGCGCCGGTACACGGACTCGCCGTCCGTGGTGCGCAGCACGTCGACCTCGCCGGCGTCGGCGAGGGACTGGAGGGTGCGGTAGACGGTGGTCAGCCCGACCGAGTCGCCGCGGTGCTTGAGCACGTCGTGCAGCTCCTGGGCGCTGCGGAACTCGTCCACCTCGTCGAGCGCCGCCGCCACCGCCGCCCGCTGCCGGGTCGAGCGGCCGCGTACCGGGGCCGCGTTCGTTCCACTGATCGGCGCCGTCGCCACAGCAGCCTCCTCGTGTCGCCCGTACCTGTGTCGGGCCATTGTGCCAGCCCGTCCGGACGCCACGGTCAAACCCGGAGCTCGTCCGGGGCCGGACGGGAGGCCGGTACCTCCAGAGTGCACTCCTCGGACGACGCTTCGCTCCGGCGGGCGCGGCTTCTGGCCAGCGGGGTCGCCAGCAGCGTCAGGGCGACGAAGACCGCGATGGCCAGCAGCACGATCGTCGCGCCGGGCGGGACGTCCTGGTAGTACGAGGTCACGGTGCCGGCCAGGGTCACCGCCGTGCCGATGACGACCGAGAGCACGAACGTCACCTTGAAGGACCGGGAGATCTGCTGCGCCGCCGCGACCGGCACCACCATCAGCGCGCTGACCAGCAGCAGCCCGACGACCCGCATCGCGACGGTGACCGTCACCGCCGCCGTCACGGCGACCAGCAGATTCAGCGCGCGCACCGGCAGCCCGGTGACCCGGGCGAACTCCTCGTCCTGGCTGACCGCGAACAGTTGCCGCCGCAGCCCCAGCGTCACCAGCAGCACGAAGGCGGCCAGCAGGCAGATCGAGGTGATGTCCCCGGAGGAGACGGTGGACAGCGAGCCGAAGAGGTACGAGGTGAGGTTGGCGTTGGAGCCGGTGTCGGAGAGGTTGATCAGCAGCACACCGCCCGCCATGCCGCCGTAGAACAGCATGGCCAGCGCGATGTCGCCGCGGGTGCGTCCGTACCAGCGGATCAGCTCCATCACGACGGCGCCGGCGACGGCGACCGCCGTGGCCATCCAGACCGGGCTGGTGGACAGCAGGAAGCCGAGGCCGACACCGGTCATCGCGATATGGCCGATGCCGTCGCCCATCAGGGCCTGGCGGCGCTGGACGAGGTAGATGCCGACGGCGGGGGCGATGACGCCGACGAGCACGGCGGCGAGCAGGGCCCGCTGCATGAAGGGAGGGGTGAGGAATTCCATGATCAGCTCAGCAGTCCCGTCCGGACGGGCTCGGAGGCCGCGTGGGGGTGTACGTGGTCGTGTCCGGGCAGGGCGTGCTGGCCCAGCGCCTTCGGCGGCGGCCCGTCGTGCATCACACAGCCGTCGCGCAGCACGATCGCGCGGTCGATCAGCGGCTCCAGCGGGCCCAGCTCATGCAGCACGAGCAGCACCGTGGTGCCGGCCGCGACCTGCTCGCGCAGGGTCGAGGCGAGGATCTCCTGGCTGCCCAGGTCGACGCCGGCCATCGGCTCGTCCATGATCAGCAGCTCCGGTTCGGCGGCCAGCGCGCGGGCGATCAGCACCCGCTGGTGCTGTCCGCCGGAGAGCGCGTCCACCGAGTCCTTGGCCCGGTCGGCGAGGCCGACGAGCTCGATGGCCCGGTCGACGGCGGCCCGGTCGACCTTGCGGAGCAGGCCCAGCTTCGTACGGGACAGGCGCCCGGAGGAGACGACCTCACGGATCGTGGCGGGGACGCCGCCGGCCGCCGTGGTGCGCTGGGGCACGTAACCGATCCGTGCCCAGGAGCGGAAGCGGCGCAGCGGGGTGCCGAACAGCTCGACGGAGCCGCCGGTGAGCGGGACCTGACCGATGACGGAGCGCACGGCGGTCGACTTGCCCGAGCCGTTGGCGCCGAGCAGGGCGGCGACCTCGCCGCGGTGGACCGTCAGGTCGATGCCGCGCAGCACCGGACGCGCGCCGAGGGTGGCCGTGGCGCCGCGCAGGGCTATTACGGGTTCGGTCGTGGTGCTCCCGGGCTCGGGCATGAGCGCCTCCGATGCTGCTGTGGCGGGTGTTGCGGGGGTCACTTCGCGCCGAGCGCCTTCTGCAGGGCGGCGAGGTTGGACTGCATGACCTCGATGTAGTCAGCGCCCTTGGACTTGTCCGTGATTCCTTCGAGCGGGTCCAGGACATCGGTCTTGAGGCCGGTGTCCTTGGCGAGGGTCTTCGCGGTCTTGTCGCTGGCGAGCGTCTCGAAGAATACGGTGGTGGCCCCGTCCTTCTTCGCGATGGTGTGGATCTCGCTGATCCGGGCGGGGCTGGGCTCGGCCTCGGGGTCGATGCCGGCGATGCCCTCCTGGGTGAGGCCGTAGCGCTCGGCGAGGTACCCGAAGGCGGAGTGGGTGGTGATGAACGTCTTGGTGGAGGCGTTCTTCAGGCCGTTCTCGTACGCCGTGTTCAGGCCGTCGAGCTTGGTGACCAGCGCGTCCGTGTTCTTCCGGTAGTCCGCGGCGTGGTCCGGGTCCGCCTTCTCCATGGACTTCCCGACACCCTTGGCGACCTCGGCGTACTTCACCGGGTCCAGCCAGATGTGGGGGTCGGCGCCGGCCTCGTCGCCGTGGTGCTCGTGGCCGTGCTCGTCGCCGCCGGTCTCGGTGCCGTGGTCCTCCAGCGCGGTGAGCTTCGAGGCGTCGGTGACGTTCTTCGCCCCGGACTGCTTGATGGCGTCGTCCACGGCGGGCTGGATGCCCTTGAGGTAGAGGATGTAGTCGGCGTCGGTGAGCCCGCCGATCTGCCGCGGGCTGAGCTCCAGGTCGTGCGGCTCGACGCCCGGCTTGGTCAGCGTGGTGACGGAGACATGCTCCCCGCCTATCTGCTCGGCCAGGAACTGCATCGGGTAGAACGAGGCCACCACGTCCAGTTTGTCGCCGTTCTTGCGGTCCGCGGCGTCCGAGGAGGAACAGGCGGTGAGGGCGGTGAGGCCGAGGGCGACTGCTCCGGCGACGACGGCGGTGGGTATGAGGCGGCTTACGTTCATGACAGTCATTTTCAACAAAATTGGAAACGATTGTCAACAAGCCCGATGGGATCACCCATCGGGCGTCTGTGCCGATACCGATTTGATCCAAGGGGCGTGCCCGCCGGTAATCTGAAGCATTCGCCCGCCCGTCTCCTGACCACCACCCCCCCACCGAGGCGCTTCGCGCCACCCTGTCCAATTTCGTCGTAATGAAGAGAGCACCGTGGCCGCCGACAAGATCGACTCCATCGTCAGCCTGAGCAAGCGCCGTGGCTTCGTCTATCCCTGCAGTGAGATCTACGGTGGCCAGCGCGCCGCCTGGGACTACGGGCCGCTGGGCGTCGAGATGAAGGAGAACCTCAAGCGCCAGTGGTGGCGCTACATGGTCACCTCGCGCGAGGACGTGGTCGGTCTCGACTCGTCGGTCATCCTTGCTCCCGAGGTCTGGGTGGCCTCCGGTCACGTAGCCACGTTCACCGACCCGCTGACCGAGTGCACCTCCTGTCACAAGCGCTTCCGCGCCGACCACCTGGAGGAGGCGTACGAGGAGAAGCACGGTCACGCGCCCGTGAACGGCCTGACCGAGCTCAACTGCCCCAACTGCGGCAACAAGGGCACCTTCACCGAGCCCAAGCAGTTCTCGGGTCTGCTCTCCACCCACCTCGGCCCGACCCAGGACTCCGGCTCGGTCGCCTACCTGCGTCCCGAGACCGCCCAGGGCATCTTCACCAACTTCGGCCAGGTGCAGCAGACTTCGCGCAAGAAGCCGCCGTTCGGTATCGCCCAGATGGGCAAGTCCTTCCGGAACGAGATCACTCCGGGCAACTTCATCTTCCGCACCCGCGAGTTCGAGCAGATGGAGATGGAGTTCTTCGTCAAGCCGGGCGAGGACGAGGAGTGGCAGCAGTACTGGATGGACCAGCGCTGGAACTGGTACACGGACCTCGGCATGCGCGAGGAGAACATGCGCTGGTACGAGCACCCGGCGGAGAAGCTCTCCCACTACTCCAAGCGCACCGCCGACATCGAGTACCGCTTCCGCTTCGGCGGCAGTGAGTGGGGCGAGCTGGAGGGCGTCGCCAACCGCACGGACTACGACCTCAAGGCGCACTCCAAGGCCTCGGGCACGGACCTGTCCTTCTTCGACCAGGAGGCCGGCGAGCGCTGGACTCCGTACGTCATCGAGCCGGCGGCCGGTGTCGGCCGTGCGATGCTCGCCTTCCTCCTCGACGCCTACATCGAGGACGAGGCGCCCAACGCCAAGGGCGTCATGGAGAAGCGCACCGTGATGCGTCTCGACCCGCGCCTCGCGCCGGTCAAGGTCGCCGTCCTGCCGCTGTCCCGCAACCCGCAGCTGTCGCCGAAGGCCAAGGGCCTCGCGACCGACCTGCGGAAGAACTGGAACATCGAGTTCGATGACGCGGGCGCCATCGGCCGCCGCTACCGCCGTCAGGACGAGATCGGCACGCCGTTCTGCGTCACCGTCGACTTCGACACCCTCGACGACAACGCGGTGACCGTGCGCGAGCGCGACACCATGAAGCAGGAGCGCGTCTCCCTGGACCAGATCCAGGCCTACCTCGGCGTCCGCCTGCTCGGCTGCTGACGTATCGCTCCCGCCGTCGAGGCCCCCGGTTCCGTACCCGCGTACGGAGCCGGGGGCTTCGCGCTACGCCGGTCGTGCGCGGAGGCCGGGCGGAAAACGTGATGCGGCGGCCGACCCCGGCGCGGTACGGTTCCGGCATGTATTCGTTCTTCCAGATCTACGAGTGAGAGCGCGGCGGGTCCGACCACCCGCCGCCCACCGGACCGATCCCAGGTCGCTTCAGACCTCACTTCGCACTACGAACGGGAGAACGCCGTGGCCAAGAGCCGTAACAACCTGCTCGGTGTGGGCGGACAGCGCAAGAAGCTGTCCCGCGCCGATCAGCAGGGCGTGGGCCCTGCCCGCACCACCGACCGCAAGGCGGCGGCCGACCAGAAGCAGGAGCTGCTGCGCAAGATGCGTGAGCGCGCGCAGTCGGGAACCGCGACGGAGTCCTCGTCGGACGACGCCGCGCAGCCGGACGAGACCGGGCAGGACGCCCCGGCGCAGAGCTGACGCCTCCTCATCACTCGTACGACCGTGGGCCCGGATCACCTCGTGATCCGGGCCCACGCCACCCCGCGCGGCAGCCGCAGACTGAGCAGCGTCGTCAGCACCACCGCGGCCAGCTGCACCAGCAGCGTCACGGCCAGCGCGTCCCGCATGCCCGCGCCCGGGACCAGGGAGAGGAACAGGGTGCCCAGAGTGGCCACCCCCGGGGCCAGCGCGGCCTGCTGAGCCGTCGTCATCACACCGCCGCCCACCCCGGCCCGCGCATGGTGACGTACGCCCCCGTCGGCGAGGAGACCAGGCAGCGCCTCCAGCGTCTTCAGGCCCTGGAGCTCGCCGACGTCTGACCCCCGGCCGGCGCGTCTGCCGGTCCCTCCAGCCGCTGAGCGGTCCGGCGAGCGGTCTCCCGCGCCCAGTGCCCGCTCGTCAGCGCCCCCACCAGCAGGACGCACAGCCCGCACCCGGCGAGGATCCACCAGGCGGGCTTGCTCGCGTCCACGAAGGCCTCGGCGTAGGCGGCGCCGCGCGGCGACCCGGTGCCGGCCACCCCCGCCGCCAGCACCGCACCGATCACGGCGACCCCCAGCGTCCCGCCGATCTGCCGGCTGGTCGAGGCCACCGCCGCCGCCACCCCGGCCTGCGAGCGCGGCATCCCGGAGACGGCCGTGTTGGTGATCGGCGCGTTCACCATGCCGAAGCCGAGGCCGAAGAGCACATAGCCGGTGAACAGCAGGACGTCGTCGGTCTCCGCGTCGAACGCGGCGAACAGCAGCCCGCACGCCGTCATGGCCACGCCCGCCACGAGCAGCGACAGCCGCGGCCCGCGGTTGCCGACGAGCCGCCCGGACAGCGGTGCGCAGACAAAGGTCAGGGCCGCCATCGGCAGCATGTACAGACCGGCGTGCAGCGCACTCAGCCCGCGCACGTTCTGGAGGTACAGGGTGTTGAGGAAGAGGAACCCGCTCAGTGCGGCGAAGGCGCAGACCGCGATGACGGTGGCACCGCTGAACGGGGCGCTGCGGAAGAACCGCAGATCGATGAGGGGCTCGGCACGCCGGGGCTCGTACAGCAGCAGCCCGGCCAGGGAACACCCGGCGAGTGCGGTGAACACCAGGATCCGCGGCGAGGTCCAGCCCACCGACGGCGCCTCGATGATCGCGTACGTCAGCGAACCGAGCAGCCCGATCACCAGCAGCTGCCCCACCGGGTCGGGGCGGCGCGGCTTCGGGGCGCGGGACTCGGGGACGTAGCGCCAGGTGAGCAGGAGCGCGGCGAGACCGACCGGAAGATTGATCCAGAAGATCGACCGCCAGCCGACCGAGTCCACCAGCAGACCGCCGATCACCGGGCCGGCCGCCATGGAGATGCCGACGACACCGCCCCACACCCCGATGGCACGGGCCCGCTCGCGCGGGGCGGTGAAGGTGTTGGTGATGATCGACATCGCGACGGGGTTGAGCATCGAACCGCCCACCGCCTGCACCATCCGGAACGCCACCAGCGACTCCAGGTTCGGCGCAACGGAGCAGAGCAGCGAACCGAGGGTGAAGAGGACGAGGCCGATCTTGAAGATCTTCCGGCGCCCGACCCGGTCGGCGGTGGAGCCCGCGAGCATCAGCAGCGAGGCCAGGACGAGGGTGTAGGCGTCGATCGTCCACTGCATGCCCGCGACGGTGGCGTGCAGTTCCTTCTGCATGGACGGCAGGGCGACATTGAGCACGGTGTTGTCGAGACTGACGATCAGCAGGCTCATGCAGCAGATCGCCAGCACCAACTGCCGTCGGCGGTGACTGAGCTCGGGCATACATGGATAGTACGGTTAACTAACGAACTCCGCTGCCGGAGGGACCGGCCCCGTACGCGACAATGGAGCAATGACCACGCTCGCCCCTTCCCTCCCGCTGCTCCGGATCGGCCCGCACACGGTGCAGCCGCCGGTGGTGCTCGCCCCCATGGCCGGCATCACCAATGCCCCGTTCCGCACCCTGTGCCGGGAGTTCTCCGGCGGCAAGGGGCTGTTCGTCAGCGAGATGATCACCACGCGGGCGCTGGTCGAGCGCAACGAGAAGACCATGCAGCTGATCCACTTCGACGCGAGCGAGACCCCGCGCTCGATCCAGCTGTACGGAGTGGACCCGGTCACCGTCGGCAAGGCGGTCCGGATGATCGTCGACGAGAACCTCGCCGACCACATCGACCTGAACTTCGGCTGCCCGGTCCCCAAGGTGACCCGCAAGGGCGGCGGCTCGGCGCTCCCGTACAAGCGGCCGCTGCTGCGCGCGATCCTCAACCAGGCGGTCTCCAACGCGGGCGACCTGCCGGTCACGATCAAGATGCGCAAGGGCATCGACGACGACCACACCACCTACCTGGACGCGGGCCGGATCGCGGTCGAGGAGGGCGTCACGGCCGTCGCCCTGCACGGCAGGACGGCCGCCCAGCACTACGGCGGCACCGCCGACTGGGACGCCATCGCCCGCCTCAAGGAGCACGTCCCGGAGATTCCCGTCCTCGGCAACGGCGACATCTGGTGCGCGGACGACGCCCGCCGGATGATGCGCGAGACCGGCTGCGACGGCGTGGTGGTGGGCCGCGGCTGCCTGGGACGCCCCTGGCTCTTCGGTGACCTGGTGAGCGAGTTCGAGGGCACCGGGACGCGGCAGGCGCCGGGGCTCCGGGAGGTCGCCGACGTGATGCTGCGGCACGCGACGCTGCTGGGGGAGTGGATCGGCGACGAGACGCGCGGCGTGATCGACTTCCGCAAGCATGTCGCCTGGTACCTCAAGGGCTTCGCGGTCGGCTCGGAGATGCGCAAGAAGCTCGCGATCACCTCGTCCCTGGAGGAGCTGGGCGGGCAGTTGCGGGAGCTGGACCTGGACCAGCCGTGGCCGGACGGCGCGGACGGGCCGCGCGGGCGCACTTCGGGCAACAACCGTGTGGTGCTGCCGGACGGCTGGCTGAAGGACCCGTACGACTGCGCTGGCGTGAGCCCGGACGCGGAGCTGGACACTTCGGGCGGCTGAGGGCACACCCGCCGAGAGCAGCACCGGGCCTTCCGGGCCCTTCCCCGGCACGCGGCGCACAGGCACCGCGTGCCTCTTCTTTATCTCGCTCATCTGAGCGCAACATTCGGCCGGATTCGGCGGCGGTTCGGTCGGTGGGCGACTCAAACGGGGCGACAGCGTCTTTGTCCGACGATTCCGCACACCCTCGGTGCCTACTCGGTGATCATTGCGTGACGGGTAGTCGCCGATCGGGCGTCCGGATGGTGACATCTGAGCGTCGACCGTAGAGCGATTCTCGCCACCCTGAGAGCCAGTGCGCTCAGATGAGCGCAATTTCGAGGGCTGCATTTCTCAAATGATGGCACTCGGTGCCAGGGGTCTCTATTTTGATCGATCGACGCTTCCATTGCGCTGGGTGATCGAAGTGAGGGATTCCGGTAGCTCTCGGTACTGATGCTTTCAAGAAGTGAACGAATAGCTCCGATCGGGCGACAGGTCGCGTCACTTTCGATCTGCTGGCGGACGGGTGGTTGAGGCCTCATGACGCGCAAGTGGACGTACCCAGACACCTTCGATCTGGGTATGTTCCTCGCCGTCAGGGCAGCCACCGCGTCCTCGAGGAGTCGAGACCCGTGTCGGAAAACAAAGATCCCCACGTATCCACCCCGGATTCCCGGGAGCTCAAGGGCGAGAAGTTCGTTTATGACTTCACCGAGGGCAACAAGGATCTGAAGGACCTCCTCGGCGGCAAGGGTGCGAACCTCGCCGAGATGACCAACCTCGGGCTTCCCGTCCCTCCGGGATTCACCATCACCACCGAGGCGTGCAAGGTCTACCTCGAAAGCGGCGAGGAGCCGACCGAGCTGCGTGCCGAGGTCAGCGCGCACCTGGACGCCCTCGAAGCGCGGATGGGCAAGAAGCTCGGCCAGGCCGACGACCCGCTGCTGGTCTCGGTCCGTTCCGGCGCGAAGTTCTCGATGCCCGGCATGATGGACACGGTTCTCAACATCGGCCTCTCCGACGAGTCCGTGGTCGGGCTCACCGCCCAGGCCGGCGACGAGCGGTTCGCGTGGGACTCCTACCGCCGCCTCATCCAGATGTTCGGCAAGACCGTCCTCGGCGTCGACGGCGACCTCTTCGAGGAGGCGCTGGAGGCGGCGAAGGAGGCCAAGGGCGTCACCGTCGATGTCGACCTCGACGCGGCCGACCTGAAGAAGCTGGTCAAGCAGTTCAAGAAGATCGTCGCGCGGGACGCCGGACGCGACTTCCCGCAGGACCCGCGCGAGCAGATGGACCTGGCCATAAAGGCCGTCTTCGACTCGTGGAACACCGACCGGGCCAAGCTCTACCGCCGCCAGGAGCGCATCCCCGGCGACCTGGGCACGGCCGTCAACGTCTGCTCGATGGTCTTCGGCAACCTCGGCCCCGACTCCGGTACGGGCGTCGCGTTCACCCGTGACCCGGCCAGCGGCCACCAGGGCGTGTACGGCGACTACCTGCAGAACGCGCAGGGCGAGGACGTCGTCGCGGGTATCCGCAACACGATGCCGCTCGCCGAGCTGGAGTCGATCGACAAGAAGTCGTACGACCAGCTGATGCAGATCATGGAAACCCTCGAAACGCACTACAAGGACCTGTGCGACATCGAGTTCACCATCGAGCGCGGCCGGCTGTGGATGCTCCAGACCCGGGTCGGCAAGCGCACCGCCGGTGCCGCCTTCCGGATCGCGACCCAGCTCGTCGACCAGGGCCTGATCGACGAGGCCGAGGCGCTCCAGCGGGTCAACGGCGCGCAGCTCGCGCAGCTGATGTTCCCGCGCTTCGACGACGAAGCGAAGACCGAGCTGCTGGGGCGCGGCATCGCCGCCTCGCCGGGTGCGGCGGTCGGCAAGGCCGTCTTCGACTCGTACACCGCGGTCAAGTGGTCCCGGTCCGGCGAGAAGGTCATCCTGATCCGCCGCGAGACCAACCCCGACGACCTCGACGGCATGATCGCGGCCGAGGGCATCCTGACCTCGCGCGGCGGCAAGACCTCGCACGCCGCCGTCGTCGCCCGCGGCATGGGCAAGACCTGTGTCTGCGGCGCCGAGGACCTGGAGGTCGACACCAAGCGCCGCCGGATGACAGTGGGCGGCCGGGTCATCGAGGAGGGCGACGTCGTCTCCATCGACGGCTCCACCGGCAAGGTGTACCTCGGTGAGGTCCCCGTCGTGCCGTCCCCGGTCGTCGAGTACTTCGAGGGCCGGATGCACGCCGGCGCCGACGACGCCGACGAGCTGGTCGCCGCCGTGCACCGGATCATGGCGTACGCGGACCGGGTGCGCCGGCTGCGGGTGCGGGCCAACGCCGACAACGCCGAGGACGCGCTGCGGGCCCGCCGCTTCGGCGCCCAGGGCATCGGCCTGTGCCGCACCGAGCACATGTTCCTCGGCGAGCGCCGCGAGATGGTCGAGAAGCTGATCCTCGCGGACACCGACGCCGAGCGCGAGACCGCGCTGGAGGAGCTGCTTCCGCTCCAGAAGGCCGACTTCATCGAGCTGTTCGAGGCGATGGACGGACTGCCCGTCACCGTACGGCTGCTCGACCCGCCACTGCACGAGTTCCTGCCTGACATCACCGAGCTCTCGGTACGGGTCGCGCTCGCCGAGTCCCGCAAGGACGCCAACGAGAACGATCTGCGCCTGCTCCAGGCCGTGCACAAGCTGCACGAGCAGAACCCGATGCTCGGTCTGCGCGGTGTCCGTCTCGGGCTCGTCATCCCCGGCCTGTTCGCCATGCAGGTGCGGGCGATCGCCGAGGCCGCGGCCGAGCGCAAGAACGCCAAGGGCGACCCGCGCGCCGAGATCATGATTCCGCTCGTCGGCACGGTCCAGGAGCTGGAGATCGTCCGCGAGGAGGCCGACCAGGTCATCGCCGAGGTCGAGGCCGCCACCGGCACCCGGCTGAAGCTCACCATCGGCACGATGATCGAGCTGCCGCGCGCCGCGCTGACCGCGGGCCAGATCGCCGAGGCCGCACAGTTCTTCTCCTTCGGCACGAACGACCTGACCCAGACGGTGTGGGGCTTCTCCCGCGACGACGTGGAGGCGTCGTTCTTCACCGCGTACCTGGAGAAGGGCATCTTCGGGGTGTCGCCGTTCGAGACGATCGACAAGGACGGCGTCGGCTCGCTGGTCCGCAGCGCCGTCGCGGCCGGCCGGGCCACCCGTCCGGACCTGAAGCTCGGCGTCTGCGGCGAGCACGGCGGGGACCCGGAGTCGGTGCACTTCTTCCACGAGGTGGGTCTGGACTACGTGTCCTGCTCCCCGTTCCGTATCCCCGTCGCCCGGCTCGAAGCGGGCCGTGCGGCGGCGGGTTCGACCGGCAGCGACAGCCGCTGACCCGGTACCCGACCCCCTGAACCGGGGCCGCCGACGGCCCAGCACCACCCTCACACTGGCTCGTCGGCGACTCCGGAACACCACAAGGCGGCGGCACCCCGTGCGGGGGTGTCGCCGTCTCGTTCTGGTCCGGGGAAAATTTTTGTTCGGCGTTGTTCCTTTTCTTCGCTCATTAGACAGAGTTCGTTCAATACGCAAAGACATTAGCCGGGAACGGGCCGGGATGCGGCCCATGGATCCCCATCCATGGGCCGCACCCGGGTTACCCCCATCGGGCATGTAGCCGCACCGTCGTCCACCGCCGCCGGGCCAGCAAAACCCCCCACGGCCTTCACTCGCCCTTCCGGTGGCGCCGGATTCGTGCCCGACGTCGTACAGCTTTTCGGGTGACGGCGGGTGGGTGCGAGGCGTTTCACCTCTGGCCGAAACCCCGTGGTGACGTGCTGTTACGGATCACCTACCCTGGGGTGGGGGTAATTGCAGGTGCAACAGGTGGGGGACCGGTGCTGCGTATCCATGTGTCCGGAGTGGACCTTTCCAAGGTGCGGATGGCCACCCGGCCGGACGCGCTGTGGGAAACCGCTCTGAGTTTCCACCGGCTGCGGGACCGGCGTGGTTCCGCGGTGTTCGGGAAATGGCGTACGGAGACCCGGCCTCGGTTGAATGGTGAAGTACGGCTGCTGTCCGCCGTGATTCCGTCGCGCGGCTATTTCCCGGATTTTCTGACGCCTGCTCAGGAAAGCGGCGAGCCGTTCGGCATCGACGCGGGAATGCAGGCATTGCGCGACACCCCGCCCGACCGGGTCCTCGCCGAACTCGCCCTGCTCGGCGCCGAACGCCGCGACGCGTGCCGCTTCCCGGACAGCCCCGCCGAAGGGCTCGGCCGGCTGGTCGACGCGCTGCGCAGCTACCACCGCGCCGCCATCGAGCCGTACTGGCCGCACATCCGGGCCAGCGTCGAGGCCGACCGCGCCGTACGCGGCCGCGCCCTCCTGGACGGCGGCGCGCACGAACTGCTCGCCTCCCTCCCGCCGATGATCCGCTGGCGGGCCCCCGTGCTGGAGGCGGACTACCCCGTGGACCGGGACGTCCGTCTGGACGGGCGGGGGCTGTTGCTCCAGCCGTCCTTCTTCTGTCGCGTCACCCCGGTCGTCTACCGCGACCCGCGGCTCCCGCCGGTCCTCGTCTATCCGGTCACCCACTCCCGCGCCCCGGTCTTCGCCGAGCCGGGCCCCTGGCTCGGCCGGCTCCTCGGCAGCACCCGTTCCACGATCCTGAGCGCCATAGGGAACGGCTGCACGACCAGCGAGCTCGCCCTGCGGGCCGGAGTGTCGCTCGCCTCGGCGAGCCAGCACGCCTGTGTGCTGCGCGAGGCGGGCCTGGTCCACACCCTGCGGCACGGCGGCTCGGTCCTGCACACGCTGACGCCCCTGGGCGGGTCGCTGCTCCGGGGCGGCGCACCACTCGCCCTGTCCTGAGACGGGCCACCCCGGGGAGGGAGAGCCGGGGCAAGTGGTCCAAGGTGAGTGGCGTTCAGGGACGGGCGGACCGGGAGTTGCGAGGATTTTCTTCGCCGACGGCGATGAGTTCCGGGAAGCCCCGCCGTCTACCTGTCGTACACGTTCGAACAACAGAGAGAGCGAAGCGGCCATGCCTCAGATGATCTTCGTCAACCTGCCGGTCAAGGACCTCGAAGCGACCAAGGCCTTCTTCGGCAAGCTGGGTTTCTCGTGCAACCCGCAGTTCAGCGACGAGAACGCCGCGTGTCTCGTGATCAGCGACACCATCTTCGCGATGCTCCTCGCCGAGCCGCGCTTCAAGGAGTTCACCAAGAAGGAGATCGCCGACGCCTCGAAGTCCACCGAGGTCATCCTCGCCCTGAGCGCCGAGAGCAGGGAGAAGGTGGACGAGCTGGTCGACACCGCCCTCTCCTCCGGCGGCTCGCCGGCCAACGAGCCGATGGACTACGGCCACATGTACGGCCGTTCCTTCCAGGACCCGAACAACCACATCTGGGAGGTCGTGTGGATGGACCCCGCCGCGGTCGAGGGCCGGCAGGGCTGAGTCCGTCGACGCCCGGCCGACGACCGGGCCTCAGGACGCGAGGTCCGGATACGTCACCCCCGTGAGCTGCTCGGACGCCACCCAGAGCCGCTCGCTCGTCACATCGTTCAGCGTCCAGCGCGCCCGCCAGGACGGGGCGGGCGCACCGCGCCAGCCCAGCAGCCCCGGCCCGGTGAACGAGTCGGGGCGCACGCCGGGCGCGGTGGCCGCGTACAGAGTGGGCAGCGCGCCGGCCGACGCGGGCTGGGCGATGATCCGGTTGCCGAGCTCGAAGACCCGCTCCGCCGCCCGGCGGTTCTCCATCCGGGCGGCGGCCGACTGCAGGTTGGTCGCCGCGTATCCCGGGTGCGCGGCGGCGGCCACCAGTCGGGAGCCCGCCTTCGTGAGCCGTCGCGCCAGCTCATGGACGAAGAGCAGATTGGCGGTCTTCGAGCGGCCGTAGGCGATCCAGCGGCGGTAGTTCCGCTCGCCGTTGAGGTCCCCCATGTCGATGTCGGACAGCGCGTGCATCCCGCTGGAGACGGTCACCACACGCGCCCCGGGGGTGTCGAGGAGCCGGGGGAGCAGCAGCCCGGTCAGGGCGAAGTGCCCGAGGTGATTGATGCCGAACTGCCTCTCGAAGCCGTCGGTCGTCGTCCCGTACGGGAGGGCCATCACGCCCGCGTTGTTGATCAGCAGATCGAGACGGCCGGGCGCATGGGTCGCGGCGAACTCGCGCACCGAACCCAGATCGGCCAGGTCGAGCGGTACGAACGCCACGTCCGCGCCGGTCACGGCCGTCCGGATCCGGGCAGCGGCCTCCTTGCCGCGCGTCTCGTCACGGCAGGCGAGCAGGACCCGCGCACCGTGCCGGGCCAGCTCCCGCGCGGTGTTCAGGCCGATACCGCTGTTGGCTCCGGTGACCACGGCCGTACGGCCGCTCTGGTCCGGGATGTCGTTCGCGTTCCAGCCGTGACTCATGGGGCCAGCGTACGGCCGCGGTGTGCGGCCGGGACCGGCCCGGTCGGTCCGGATTCCGGACGGCCGGTGCGCCCGGCGGCGCAGATGTGCGCAAAGCGCGTGAACCTCAGGAGTGGCTCAACTTTTGCATGATCCGGCCGGAGCGGCCGGACGGCGATCGTAGGGTCGTGATCATGCCGGACATAGCACTCACCACTCTGATAATCCTCTGCCTTGCCGCGGCCGCGGCCGGCTGGATCGACGCCGTGGTCGGCGGCGGCGGCCTGCTTCTGCTGCCCGCACTGCTCCTCGGCCTGCCACACGTCCCGGCCGCACAGGTGCTCGGTACCAACAAGGCGGTCGCGATCGTCGGTACGTCGGGCGCCGCCGTGGCGTACGTACGCAAGGCACCGGTGAAGGTCGGGACCGCGCTGCGGATCGGGCTCGCGGCGCTGGCCGGGTCGATGGCCGGCGCGTTCTTCGCCGCCGGGATCAGCAGCGAGGTGCTCCGGCCGGTGATCATGGTGGTGCTGCTGGCCGTCGCGGCGTTCGTGATGCTGCGGCCCTCGTTCGGCAAGGACACGGGCGACGGTGAGCGGCAGCGGGTCACCCGGGCCCGCACCGTCACCGCCATCGTGCTGGTCGGCGGCGGCATCGGTTTCTACGACGGGCTGTTCGGCCCCGGCACGGGAACGTTTCTGGTGCTGGCGCTGACCGCGGTGCTCCACCTCGACCTGGTGACGGCGTCCGCCACCGCCAAGATCGTCAACGTCTGCACCAATGGCGGCGCGCTGGCGATGTTCGCCTACCAGGGCAGTGTGCTCTGGCAACTGGCCGCGCTGATGGCGGTGTTCAACCTGGCGGGCGGGCTGATCGGGGCCCGGATGGCGCTCAGGAAGGGCAGCGAGTTCGTCCGCGGCGTGCTGCTGGTCGTGGTGTTCTCGCTGGTCGCGAAGCTGGCCTTCGACCAGTGGACGGCCTGAGCGGCGGCAGCCCGGGGCCGGGGGCTCACCGACGCCGGCTCGGGGGCGGTGCTCACCGCACGGAGGTCAGATGCGCGTACGCCACCACGTTGCCCTCGTACCCCGTCTCCTTCGAGAAGCCGCCGCCGCAGGTGATCAGCCGCAGCGAGGCGAAGGACGAGGCGCCGTACACCCGGTCGTCGGGGAAGTCGTCGCTGTCGTAGACCTCGATCGCGTCCAGGGAGAAGACGGCGGTACGGCCGTCCTGGCGGACCACCTCGACCGTGCTGTCCTTCTGCAGGGCACCCAGGTCGTAGAAGACCGACCGCCCCTGTGCGTTGTCCACATGCCCGGCGACGATCGCGCTGCCCCTGGAGCCCGGGGGAGTGCCGTCCCGGTACCAGCCGACGACGTTGCGGTTCCCGGCCGGCGGCACATCGAGACTGCCGTCGGGGCCGAGGCCGAGACGCATCATCGGGGCGTCGACCCGGATGCTCGGGATGCGGATGCGTACGGGGGCCGAAGGCTTCAGGGGTTCGGCGACCGGAGATCCCGGCTGGGGTGCCGGGCCGCCCGCGAAGGCCTGGGCGGCGGTCGGCCGGGGCGGGACCAGTTGGGTGTCGGCGCCGTTCCGGATGAGCCAGACACCGGCCAGCGCTGCGATGACCAGCAGCCAGCCCTTGGCCTTCTGTGTCACGGTCGTCCTCCGGGTGACGGAATGGGGACGGCCCCGTCCCGGTGGCGCGCGGCCACCGGGACGGGAACCAGGCGGTACGGAGACGTGAATCCGTCTCCGTCAGCCGACTTCCTGCGTGCCGCTCGCCCGGCGACGCAGGAGCCAGGCTCCGCCGACGACGGCCGCGGCGAGAACGCCGGCGCCCGCCGCGATCTGGGTGGTGTCGGACCGGACGCTGCCGCCGACTCCGGTTTTGACGTGCCCGGTGGGGCCGGTGGGGGCGTCCGGGGGCCGGTGCCCGGAGGATGACGAGCTGTCGTGTCCGGACGAGGAGGAACTGTCGTGTCCGGAGGGCGAGCTGTCGTGCCCCGACGAGGACGAGCCGTCGTGCTTGCCCGAGCCCTCCTCCTTGGGAGGTTTCCAGCTCTCGCGCCCGCCCGAGCTGTCGTGCCCGGAGGACGAGCTGTTGTGTCCGTCCGAGCTCTCGCCCCGGTCCGTGTCCTCGTCCCCGGACGGGGTGTCGCGCCCGCTCGGGACGTCAAGCCCGGAGAAGGCGTCGAGCCCGCCCGCGGAGTCGAGCAGCGAGGGCGCGTTGAGGCCGGAAAGGGCGTCGAGGCTGAACGGGGTGTCCGTGCCCGACCCCGACCCTGACCCGGACCCGGATTCGGCGCCGTCGTCCGCGGTCTCGTCGCCGGTGGTCCGTGCCCCGAGGCCGTCGGTGGTCCGCGCCCCGGGACCGTCGGCGGTCTGCGACGTGGCATCGGCCGAGCCGTTCCGCAGTGCGCCGGCTTCACCTGCGTACGCGGACGGCCCGGCGGCGAGGAAGCCGAGCGTGGCTATGGTGACCGCGGATGCGGCGGTACCGGTCACTAGGCGGGCAGGACGCATGGGGGTTCCTCCGGCGATGGCGCGAGTAGGTGTGTCCTGACCTCGAGCTAACGGGCGGCCGGTCACCCATGCCTGCTGACACCGAGTCAGCTTTCACCCGAACGGACCGGCACGGCCTCCTTGTCAAGGTGTAATCGCGCAGGTCACAGCCGTGATCGAAGCGGGAGAGGTCGCTCCCGTGGGGTTGGGTGCCAACCGGGTGACGCCACCCCGGAAGAAAGTGGCGTACATCACACGCATGACCTCGTGGGTGTCGGGCACACGTCTCACACCCCCCACGGGACGGTGCACGGGACCGCCCCCGGCCGCCGCCCCCACCGGCCCCATCCCCCCTGGGGCCGGTGGGGGCGGATTCGCGCGGAGGGGATGCGCAGGGGTGAGGGGCGCAGGGAGACGGGCGAAAGCCGGTCGGGCACGCTCCGTACGCGCCCGCAGGGGACCGGCCCAGTACGGTCGGGCGACCGCGCCGGGGCCGGGCGCGTCAGACCGTGTCCCACCGCGCACCGCCGTACGCCTGCCCGATCCGCTTCATCAGCTCCTCGTCCACCGTGAATCGCGTGTCGTCGATCCGCCGGACCGGCGCGATGCCCTGCGAGTTGGTGATGAACGCCGACCGGAACGCGCCCAGCCCGTCCAGGGTCACCGGACGCCGTACGGACTTCAGCCCCGCGCCGGGCAGTTCCCGCTCCAGCAGTGCCATGGTGATGCCGAGCAGAGCGGGGGCGTCCGGCCACACGACCGAAGTGCCGTCCCAGAAGCCGATGTTGGTGATGGCCCCCTCCGTCACCGCACCGTCCGGCAGGGTCAGCAGGGCCTCGTCGAAACCGGCGCGGGCGGCCAGCCGCGCGTAGTACATCTGGCCGAACTCGCCGGCCCGCTTGATGTGCGGCACGGTGCGGGCGTACGGGACGGACATCAGGCCGTGCGGTTCGGCGGACTTCCGCGCCGGTCCGCGCACCGTGACCATGACGGTCGTATCCGTGTCACCCGGCGGCAGAAAGCCGTGGACCCGGACCGAGGCGTCCCGCATCCCGGCGCCGTCCAGCGCGTGCCGGATCAGTTCGCGGACCCGGGCCCCGTCCAGGCCGCGCTCGAACAGCTCCTGGTTGGCGGCGTCCAGCCGTGCCAGATGCAGGTCGAGGCCGCGTACCTTTCCGTCCCTGACCTGCATGGCCGTGAAGTGGCCGTAGCCGAGAAAGGCCGGAATCCGCAGGTCCGCCTCGGTGGCCGGGTGTCCGTCGAACTCGGTGTACGGGAAGGGTTCGGGCGGGGGAGTCGTCATGCGGTCCACCGTATGCCGCGGCACCCGGCGGCGGGGCCGGCGGAGGGGCTTGACCTCAACCATGGTTGACGTACGAGCCTCTTCGCATGGACCTCACCACAGCACCCTCACCCCCATCCACCGCACCCACGACCGGCTCCACCGCACCCCTGAAGGTCGCGGTCATCCTCGCCAGCAATCGCGAGGGACGGTTCGCCCCCGTCGTCTCCGACTGGTTCCTCTCGCACACCGGCTCCCACCCGGACATCGAGACCGATCTGATCGACGTCGCGGAACTCGACCTCCCGGTCGCCCTCTCCTACCGGCCCGACTCCGACGCGCAGGCCCGGCTCGCGGCCGTGTCGGTCGGGTTGGCGGCGGCCGATGCCTTCGTCGTCATCACCCCCGAGTACAACCACTCGTTCCCGGCCCCGTTGAAGAACCTCATCGACTGGCACCGCGACGAGTGGCAGGCCAAGCCCGTCGCCTTCGTCTCGTACGGCGGGGTCTCCGGCGGGCTGCGCGCCGTCGAACATCTGCGGCAGGTCTTCGCGGAGCTGCACACCGTGGGCATCCGCGAGACCGTGTCCTTCCACAACGCGGGCGCGCTGTTCGACGACGAGGGCAGGCACCGGGACCCGGCGGGCTGCGACGCGGCGGCCAAGCTGCTGCTCGGCCAGCTGGCCTGGTGGGGACACGCCCTGCGGGACGCCAAGGCGGTCCGCCCGTACGGCGCCTGACCTCGCCCGGCCCGGGAGCGCTGCGCCGCGCCACTGTGTCCCCGACAATCGAGGAAGGGGGAAAAGCCCCCGCAACCGACCTCGCAGGAGCCGAAGGTGACGACGCCGGCATGGCTGACCGTACTGACCACGACGGACAGCGAGGAGAAGGCCCATGCCCTGGCGCAGGGCGCGGTGGAGGCGCGGCTCGCCGCCTGCGTGCAGATCTCCGCGCCCGTCACCTCGGTCTACCGCTGGCAGAACGCCATCGAGACCACCGAGGAGTGGCAGCTGCTGTTCAAGACGACGGCCGAGCGGTACGACGAACTGGAGGCCCATCTACAGGCGGCGCACGACTACGAGACCGCGGAGATCATCGCGATTCCGGTGGTACGGGGCAGCGCCCGCTACCTCGCCTGGGTCTCGGCCGAAACCGCCCCGGCCGCTTCGCTGTAGCCCCCGGACCTGACCCGGTAGTCCCGGCCCCGTCCCAGTGGCCCCCGGCCCCGTCCCGGTGGTCCCGGAACCGTCCCGGGGCTACCGCTCGTGGGCCGCCAGCGCCTCTCCGATCCCGGGTTCCCGCGGCCCCAGGAAGTGAGGATCGGGCTTGAACACGGCGTCCAGCGCCGCCTTCCCCGCCGCGAACAACTCCCGCGTCCCGCCGTAGTACCAGGTCGCGTCGTGCACGGCGTCCACGCCCACCCCGTACGCATCGATCCCCGCGGTCCGGCACAGCGCGATCGCCCGGCGGATGTGGAACCCCTGGCTCACCAGCACCGCGCGGTCGACCCCGAAGATCTTCTTGGCCCGTACGCACGAGTCCCAGGTGTCGAACCCGGCGAAGTCGCTCACGATCCGCTTGTCCGGCACCCCGTGCGCCCTGAGATAGGTGCGCATGGCATCCGGCTCGTCGTACTCCTTCCGGCTGTTGTCACCGGTCACGAGCACGACCTTCACCTTCCCGTCCCGGTACAGCTCGGCGGCGGCCTTCAGCCGGTTGGCGAGATACGGCGACGGCTTGCCCTGCCAGAGCCCCGCCCCGAACACCATGGCCACCTGCTGCGCGGGCGCGTCCGCGGTCGTCCTGACCCGCGCGTCGGCGACGGCGTACATCCAGGTCACGGGCGTCAGCGCGAGCACACACGCGACCATCACCCCCTGCACGGCCCGCCGTTGCCCACGCCGCGTCCGCGGCCACCGCGGCCGCAACCACCCGAGCAGCTGCCGTACCGGCCGCTTCATCCGCATGTGAGCACCCCTCGTTTCCGTGCTGTGCGCCGTCGGCCCCCACATGAGCTGCCGCCCCCACATGATCGGACGATCCACGGGGCGAAAGGGTTCTCGCCGGCGCGGCCGGATCACCGTCCGCGTGCGCGGCTCCGCCCTGCGCTCCCGGGTGGTGGCACGCGGAGGCGGAGCGGGCGGCACAAAGGCCCCGGTGAACCGGCGGCACGCAGACTCCACAGCACCCGTCACCCGCTCGCAACGGCGCGGCAATCACGGTCCCGCACCATCGGACCATGACGCAGCCGGCACAAGCCCAGGAGTCCCTGCCCCTCGACAGCACGGCGCAACTGCTGACCCGCATCACCGCACAACTCGGCACCCAGCTCGGACTCGTCACACGGAACGGAACCCGGAGGCCCGCCCCGACGGAGTCCCGGCGAGGGAAAACCCGATGAACGGACATCCCCGGACGGCCGCCTGAGCCTACTTGTCGGCCCGGCCGTTTACTGTCGGAACCATGGACGGCATGGACGGTACGCAGGGCACACAGGACCACGGCACGGGCCCCTACGGCGCGGCCGACGCCGAGCGCTGGGACACCGAGCCGGACAAACGGCCGGGCCGTACCGCGTTCCAGCGCGACCGTGCCCGGGTGCTGCACTCCGCCGCGCTGCGGCGGCTCGCCGGGAAGACCCAGGTCGTCACCCCGGGCACCCGCGGCCATGCCTGGGACGCCAGTCCGCGTACCCGGCTCACCCACTCCCTCGAATGCGCCCAGGTCGGCCGCGAGCTCGGGGCGGCGCTCGGCTGCGACCCCGACCTGGTCGAGACGGCCTGCCTCGCCCACGACCTGGGCCACCCGCCGTTCGGGCACAACGGCGAACAGGCGCTCAACGACTTCGCGTCGGACTGCGGGGGCTTCGAGGGCAACGCCCAGTCGCTGCGCCTGCTGACCAGACTCGAACCGAAGCGGTTCGTGCCCGACACCCGCACCGGCGAGCTGGTCAGCGTCGGACTCAACCTGACCCGTGCCGCCCTGGACGCCGCCACCAAGTACCCGTGGCCGCGCGGCGCGCACCCCACCGACCCCGGCTCGCCGAAATTCGGGGTGTACGAGGACGACCTGCCGGTCTTCGAATGGGCCCGCGAGGGGGCGCCGAAGGACCGTAAGTGCTTCGAGGCCCAGGTCATGGACTGGTCCGACGACGTCGCCTACTCCGTGCACGACTTCGAGGACGGGCTGCACGCCGGGCACATCGACCCCAACCTGCTCTACGCCGAACCGGAGCGGAACGAGATCTGGGCGGTCGCCATCGGCCGCTACGTCCCGGCGGACACCGGGCCCCAGGAGCTGGCCGACGCGCTGGACCGGCTCGTCGGCCAGGACTGGTGGCCGCACGGATATGACGGATCCGCCGTCGCCCAGGCCCGGCTGAAGGACGCGACGAGCCAGCTGATCGGCCGGTTCTGCCTCGCCGCCGAGAGCAGCACCCGGCAGGCGTACGGGACGGGCCGCCTCGGCCGTTACGCCGCCGAGCTGGTCGTCCCCCGCGAGGCCCGCAACGAATGCGCCGTGCTCAAGGCGGTCGCCGACCGGTACGTCATGCAGCGCGCCGAGCAGGAGGCGATCCGCGCCGACCAGCGGATCGTCATCGCCGAGCTGGCCGCCGCACTGACCGCGCGCGCCCCCGAGGGGCTGGAGCCTCAGTTCCGCGCACTGTACGACGCCGCCCGCGACGACCGGGCCCGCAAGCGGGTCCTGGTCGACCAGATCGCCGCCCTGACCGACGCCTCGGCCCGCTCGCTGCACGCGGCGCTCACGACCCGGCTCCGCTGACCGGTGATCCGGCCCGTTTCCGCCTTGTCTGCG
>NZ_JBEXPH010000143.1:0-20000 GCF_040611955.1 Streptomyces sp. NPDC006510
TCTTCAGGAGTCCACACAACCCCCGATGATCACGCGGTGGCCGTACGCGTTCCCAGCCGGGTCTACCAGCATCGCGAAACCAGACTGGAGTACTAGTACGGCAGGTAGTAGCTGAGCAGATCTGCCGTGACCGGCGGGAAGAGCGCCCGGAACAGTTCCTCGTCCCTCGCGTAGACGTCGGGCCGAATCCGGGTCAGCCCCTCCATTCCGTGCGGGCCGAACAGCAGGGCGGCCAGGTGGTCGGGGGCCACCGCGGCGCCGCCCACGGCTCCGGGTCCCTGCATCGCGCCGCCGGTGACGACCTGGCCCAGACCGTCGGCGTGGACCGGGATCCGGTAGTGGGCGCCGAAGGTGGAGATGACGATGTCCCGGCCGGTGCGGTCCGGCCCGTTCACGGTGAGGCGGTGCCAGAGCAGCGGCCGCAACCGGTCGAGCAGCGCAGCGGGGTCCGGGATGCGGACGTAGTACTGCTCCGCCTGCCGGGGAGCTTCGTGGTCGAGCAAATCCTGCCAGGCGGCGGCGGTCACGGTGCCGGTTCGGTGGACCGCCCGCACCTGGCTGTCGGGGGCCAGAGCGGCGACACCGCGGAGCAGTTCCCGTGCCGACGCCTCGTCGAGTGCGGCGGCCTCGGCCAGGAGCACCTGGTCGTCGGGGGGCGTGGTTCGGCCGGTGGCAATGACGGTGTCGGCGTGCTCAAGAACCCAGAGGTTGCTCGCCTGCGGTGCGCATGGTGAGTGCGGGCGGGATGTCGATGGCGTACTCGTAACCGAACAGCCGGTAGAAGTATGGGATCCCGATCAACGCCTGAATGACATGGCCGCGGGCGGCGGAGCGGTCGTGGGCCCATCGCATCAGTGCCCGGACGAGTCCGCGTCCTTCGTATTCCCGGTCGGTGGCGACCAGTTCGACCTGCCCGGCGGGCAAGCGCACGCCTCCGATGCGTACCTCTTCGTCAAGGAGTGTTGCGGTGGAAACGACCCGGTCGCCATCGACGACCACGGCGCAGGCGGACCAGCCGGCGTCGGGGTCGGTAACGACCAGCCGGTGGTCGAGAGCGTCGGCCGGATCACCGCGTCGG
Source organism: Streptomyces sp. NPDC006510 (assembly GCF_040611955.1). NCBI lineage: Bacteria > Bacillati > Actinomycetota > Actinomycetes > Kitasatosporales > Streptomycetaceae > Streptomyces > Streptomyces sp. NPDC006510. Next base: position 1,079 of record NZ_JBEXPH010000143.1, read on the forward strand.
GCGAGGAGGGCGCCGATCTGGTCGAGATCAGCGGGCCGCGCCGCGCGCAGGACGAGGCCGTCAGCCAGTGGGAGGGGTTCGGAAGGCGCGGGAGGTGCTGAGGATGCGGGTATTGCGGTCACTGTCGGACTATTTCAGCGCCCGGGACGCTGCGTCCATCGTGTTTTCACCAGGTCATGGCATCGTGGCCCGGGAACCCGCAGTCTCGTGAGACGAACGCCGAGGAACGAGGGTACCGCCGTACACCAAGGCGGTTCGAGCCCGTCGCGCGGGCGAAGGGCAAGGACAGCGCGATCTTCAACAGCCCGTCCGGTGCGTGGTGCCACTGGGGTTCTTCGCTCTCCCCTGTCGACAGGTGCCCGGGCTGGATGTCCTACGGCTTCGCGCCGCCCGCTGCGACGTGGCGGCAGCCCCCGCGAACACGAACCGGCTTGCGCGCGGTGTCATGGTGCGGCTCGGGCGCGGTGTCTACGTACCGCGTCGCGATTGGCGCACCGCTGGGAGCAGTAGCGCTGCCGCCCGGTGCGGGAGGTGTCGGCGAAGATAGCCCAGCCGCGCCGTCCCGCAGGACAAGCACCCGCATGCCTCGCTCAGGTCGCAGCTCGGCGACCGGCTACGGATGCTCCGCGAACCGTCCATGACGAAGATCATGCTGTCCGGGGCAAGTTTGGTCTCGGTGCAGTGCGGCATAGGCATCCTGCCGGTGCTGTACCTCCACGAGACGGCGTCCGTCGGCGCCGGCACGGCGGCCCTTGTTCTGGTGGTGGCTCAAGGGGCGGGCGTCGTGGGCCGTATCGGTCTGGCCGGCTGGAGCGACCGCAGCAGCTCCGGACGGTATGTCTCCGTCATGACCTGCATGGTCGCCGTGATCACAGGAATGGCGGTGCTGATGACGCCGCTGGGCCGATCACCGTTGATCGCCTGCTGCGTACTTGTCTGGCTCGGACTCTTCGGATTCGGCTGGTACGGCCCGTGGGTCGCGTACGTGGCCGAATCGGCTCCGCCGAGCAGGACCGGCTTCGCCCTCGGTCTGGCCATGTCGGTCAACCAGGTCGCCATCGTCGTGGTGCCGCCCGTCCTCGGCCTGCTCAAGGACCTCACGCACAGCTTCGAACCGGCCTGGGGACTCCTCACCGCGATGACCGCAGTTGCCCTGATCGTCTCGACCCGCGCAGAGCGCAGGCGTCGCCACGGGCCACATCGAACCGGGGCAGTCACCACACGCTCAGGACTCGACACAGCCAGGAAACGCTGACGCTCCGGCCTCCGGTCCCACCGCCGACTGCCCGGAACGCGGGGCCACATCATGCCCCATCTGATACCAGGTGCCGGTCCGCTTCGACGCGGGATCCAGATCAATGCCTCAGAGTTCGCCCACCGGGTGCAGTTGGGCGAACTCAGCGGCGAGCATGCCCATCATGACGAGATCCTGATGCCGTCCGGCAAGAAACACGTGGTCACGGAGGCGGCCCTCCTCGACGAATCCGAGCCGGCGGTGAAGTGCCAGCGATGCCTCGTTGTGTGCGTAGCGCAGCAACAGCAGTACGGCTTCCGCCGCGTAGCCATTGCGCCGGTGATCGGCGCCGATCGTGATGCCGTACTCGAACCAGCCCGAACGCGGGTCGGCGTGGTACGAGCCCACTGCCCCGACGGTTTCCCCCGTGCCCGCGGCTTCGATCGCCAACTGGAAACAGTCGCCGCCGGAATCGGCGACGGCTTGCTCCCTCGCCCGGGCACGATGGCTCTCGGCGGAACGAGGCGGGTTCAGCAGGTCCCCCAACCGCTCCTCGTCCTCGGCGAACCGCATGAACGCGGTCCAGTCGTCGGGCTCGATGCCGCGCAGGCGTGTCCGTTCTCCCGTCCAGTACGAGGTCATCCCGGCATCGAATCATGCACCGGGATTCGGCGTCCAGGGCCTTCATCACCAGCCGCGATGCCCCCTGACCAGGTGCTTCGTGGCGGTCCTGGTGACCAGCGCGGTCTTCCTCCCGCTGCGTTTGGGGGACTTGTCTGTAGGGTCGCGTTCATGAGCGTCGAGGTGGAGGTCGTCCGCGAGGCGACCGACGAAGTGGTGGAAGCAATCGCTCGGCTGCTGCCCCAGCTGTCGAGGACGGCCGGTATGCCCGACCATGAGTCGGTGGCCCAGTTGTTGCGCAGTGACGCCAACACCCTGCTGGTGGCCAGGATCGAAGGCCGAGCGGTCGGCATGCTGACTCTGATCATGTTTCCGTTGCCATCGGGCCTGCGGGGACGCATCGAGGATGTCGTGGTCGACGAAGCGGCCCGAGGTCATGGAGTGGGAGCGGCATTGACGGAGGAGGCACTCCGCCTGGCCGAGGAAGCCGGGGTTCGGACGGTCGACCTCACCTCGCGTCCGTCCCGCCAGGCTGCGAATCGACTGTACGAGCGTCTGGGATTCCAGGCCCGCGATTCAAAGCTCTACCGCTTCGTTGTGCAGCAGTAGGGAGTGGAGGGAAATGGGGAGGCCGGCGCCCCGACCGGGCTCGCTTGCACGCCCGGTCGGGGCGCCGGTGGCGCCGTACGCCGCCCTCGACGGATCTACTGCGTGGGCTCAAGCCACTGAGGTCACGCGCCGGCCAGCAGCGCCTCCAGCGCGACGGCCGTCTCCGGGTGGCGACCGGCCAGTGCCACTCCTGCCGGGCCGCCGGAATCCGCCGTCTCCCACGTGCCGTCGCAGCCCAGCAGACCGGCGACCGCGTCGCACGTCGCGGGGTGTGCGGCAAGCAGCGTAAAACCGCTGCGGCCTTCCCCGTGGCGTACCGGATGCACGGCTGCCGGCTCCGGCTGCGCCCGCCACGGTGGCACCCACGAGTCCAGCGCTGCGAGCCGGCCCGGGAAGGTCCGCCCGGCCTCGCGGATCAGCAGGGGTGCCAGATCCGAGCCGCCCGATCGCAGAGTGGTGATCAGGGTCGGCAGCCACGGGAGGAGCACCGGGTCCGGCAGCCGTCCGAACGCGTTCGACACCGCCTCCACCACGAAGTCCGTGAGACCCGGGACGGGATCCAGCGCGTGCACGAAGCCGCTGAGATAGCGCGGATAGGCGGGCACCACCAAGGGATTGCCCAGCAGTTCGTCGCACCTCGCCCGAAGGTCCGCGCGGGAGAGGTGCCCGAGCTGCACCTGGGCCGCCCACAGCAGCGCCGTCTTCGACGACTCCTCCGGATGCGACTGGACCACCGCCAGTTCCAGCTGGGTCCGATCGCACCCCAGCGACAGCGCCAGGCTCTCCATGCTGAACAGAAAGCCCAGCATGGCAGCCACTTGGCGGACGGTGGCGTCCTCGTCGGTGAACGCCGTCGGCAGCAGGGTGCAGTAGTGGGCGTATCCGGTTTTGACGAAGGACTCGATCCAAGGCGGCAGCACCGGCTCACTGGTGCGGTAGTACGCCAGCAGCCTCCGCACTCGGCGCAGTACCTCCGGAGCGCCGTCGACGCTGCGTTCGGCCGACAGCACCTCCAGGGCGTGTGTGCCCAGTTCGTCGGCGAGGCGGCGGCTGCGCAGGTACAGCGTCGCGTCCTCGACGGCTTCCAGGACGGTGGCCGTGGTGGCGCGCCGGTCGTACGCCGTGCGGCGCAGTCGCTGTTCCAGGACCTGCTCGATGCTGACGCCCTCGTAGCCGAGCTCGATGAGCGCACGCTGGTAGGTGCCGAGCGCGAGGTCCCACGACTCCTGGATCGGCCGCTCGCCCAGTTTCCGTTCGCCCATGATCGGGCGGGCGGCACCCTGCGGCATCAGGTAGCGCAGCATCCACAACGCGTCGGAGCAGCGCTCCAGTTCCGGCTGGGAGGTGATGTCGAGCAGTGCTCGTTGCACACCGCTCTGCTGGAGCTTCAGGCCCAGGGGCGCGAGCCGGTCGTGCACGTCGCGGGCCAGGGGCGGCAGCGCGTCGTAACCGACCTGGCCGACCCGGTCGCCGCCCATCATGATCTCCACGAGCCGCCGCACATCGCGCCGACCGGGCACGGTGTCCTTCTCGATGCAGGTGACGGCGGCGTCCTGGAAGTCGTACGGCGTCGGCCTGGCCCGGTCGCGCATTCCGGCGAGCAGGATCGACGTCTCGAACACCGCGATGGCGTCGGCGGTGGAGGCGAGGTAGCCGTTGCGGCGCGCGGCGCGCACGATCTCCACCGACCAGCCGAGCAGTTCGGCCTCGTCCAGCCGGTCCAGGGCGGGCGGCTGCTGCAGAAAGCCGGTCAGCTTGTCCGAGGGCGGGACCGCCGGTACGGGCCCCACCGCGGCCGCGGCCTTCTTGGCCCTCGATTTCTTCGTGCCCGCCTGTCCGGCCAGGCGGTAGGGCTCCACGCGCGTGCGCCGGAGGTTTTTCGCCCACACGGTCGCGGCGATCGACACCGAGCCTGCGGCGAGGCCGAATTGTGCCTCGATCGCCGCATGGCTGGACGGGATCAGACCGTGCTGCCATGTGGTGGCACTGAGCGGGCTGATCTCGAAGGTGTCCGTCCCGTGGACGCCGAACTCCTCTACGCGGCTGGCCGCGTGGAAGGCGCCGCAGACGTAGAGGCAGTCCGCGGGATCGGCACCGGTCGCGGCCAGGTGTTCGCGCATCCTGGTCCACATGTAGCGCTCGCGGTCCTCGTCCACGCGGACCCGGTGGGGGTCGCCGGGTGCGAGTCGTCGGAAGAGGCTTCCGATCAGGAGCATGACCTGGCGGTAGGTGTCGTGGTCGCTGTCGCCGAGCGGCAGCTCGACGTACTGGTGCCACCACTCCGACCAGTGCCGCACCTTGCCGTGGCGCAGCAGATGCTCCTCCAGCTCGGCGAAGCGGGGTCGCAGGTCACCGATCTCCACGCCGACCGCATCGCCGTGCAGCGCGGCCTCTTCCTCGGCGGGGGGTGCGTCCGGGTCGGCCGGCTCGGCGGACTCCGTTCCGCGCGTGTCCCACTGGAAGACGTGGTCCGATGAGCGGTCGACGAGGACCAGCTCGACGCCCGGCGTGTCCAGTGCGTAGGCAATCGCCTGGTACTCGGCGGAGGCCTCGGTGATCGGTGCGACCACCGACAGCGGGGACCAGTCGGCCGGGAAGCCGTCGACCTCGGTCGCGAACGACTGGACCGCCACCGGGAGCTTGCAGTTGCGCAATTCGGTCAGCAGCGGCGCCATGTCCTCGCACAGCTCCAGGTACACGACCTTGGGCTGCTTCTCGCGCAGCCGGCGAGCCATCGCGATCGCCGAGGCGGGCGAGTGATGGCAGACGGGGAAGATCTCAAGGGGCTCGCGCACTGCGTGGTCGACGTCGTCGACGATGCCGAGGAGGATGCCCTCCAGGGCGTCGGGCCCGTCGGCGAACGTCGCCGCGGCCTCCTGAAGCTGAGCACGCAGTCCTTCGAAGGTCCCCTCGTGGGTGCTGCTCATGACAGGGTGGCGATCGCGTCGCGGCCGCCCTCCAGGAACTCCGGCCAGGATCCGCCCTCTTCCTTGCTGCGCGGCTCGACGACACCGTGCAGGTACTTGTTGAGGATGGCCAGGTCCTCGGGCTCGCGCCGGGCCAGTGACCCGACGAGCGAGGAGGCCAGTGTGCGGGCGGTCAGGGCGCGCTCGCCGAAGAAATTGCTGTGCAGCACCGCGTCCTCCAGCACACCGATCTGCTCCGCGGTGGACAGCGCGGACTCCAGCTTCTCGTCGTCGCTGCCGGCCGCGGCCGCCGAGGCACGCAGGTCGGCGAAGCTCTGCAGCAGCACGTCGAGCAGCGTCGGCGGCACCTCCAGTTCGATCTGGTGGCGGCGCAGCAGTTCCTCGGTGCGGAAGCGGACGATCTCCACCTCGCTCTTCTTGTTCGTCACCACCGGGATGCGGACGAAGTTGAAGCGGCGCTTGAGCGCAGAGGACAGGTCGTTGACACCGCGGTCGCGGCTGTTCGCGGTGGCGATGATCGAGAAGCCGGGCTTGGCGAAGACGATGCTGTCGCTGTCCAGTTCGGGAACCGAGATGTACTTCTCGGACAGGATCGAGATCAGCGCGTCCTGCACATCACTGGTGGAGCGGGTGAGTTCCTCGAAACGGCCGATCGCGCCGGATTCCATCGCGGTCATGATCGGCGAGGGGATCATCGATTCCCGTGACTGGCCCTTGGCGATGACCATCGACACGTTCCAGGAGTATTTGATGTGGTCCTCGGTGGTGCCGGCCGTGCCCTGCACGACCAGTGTGGAATTGCGGCAGATCGCGGCGGACAGCAGCTCGGCCAGCCAGCTCTTGCCCGTGCCGGGGTCACCTATGAGCAGCAGTCCGCGGTCGGAGGCGAGCGTGACGATGGAACGCTCGACGAAGCTGCGGTCGCCGTACCACTTCTGCGAGATCTCCCGGTCCAGGCCGTCGGAACGCTCGGAGCCCAGGATGAACAGGCGGACCATCTTCGGGGACAACCGCCAGGAGAAGGGCTTGGGGTTGTCGTCGATGGATTCGAGCCACTCCAGTTCCTCGGCGTACTTGATCTCGGCGGGGGCGCGCAACAGGTCGGACATGACAGTGCCTTTCTAAGCGAGGAACGTCTTGAGCTCGTGGACAAGCTTGCGGATGTGGCCGGAGAGGACCGGTGTGCCGAGGTCTTTGAAGCGTTCGCGGAACCACGGGTTGACGCTGCCGCGGCCGGAGCTGGTGACCGAGCCGACCGGGATGAACTTGGCTCCGGAGCGGTGAATGGCGACCATGCTCTCGAACAGTGGCTCGGTCTGCCATTCGTAGAAGTCGGAGATCCACACCACGACGGTGTTGCGGGGCTCGGCGATCTTCGGCTGGGCCAGTGCCATGGCGACCGTGCCGTCGGTGCCGCCCCCGAGGTTGGTGCGCAACAGGGTCTCGAAGGGGTCGTGCACCCACGGCGTGAGGTCGAGCGCCTGTGTGTCGTACGCGATCAGGTGGACGTCCACCTTCGGCAGGCCGGCGAAGATGGACGCCAGGATGGTGCAGTTCACCATCGAGTCGACCATCGAGCCCGACTGGTCCACGACGACGATCAGCCGCTGGGGTGTCGTCTTGCGGACGGTGTGCCGGTAGTAGAGGCGGTCGACATAGAGCCGCTCCTCCTCCGGGCTCCAGTTGGTGAGGTTCTTCCAGATCGTGCGGTCGAGATCGAGGTTCCGGAACACCCGCTTGGGCGGTACGGAACGGTCCAGGGCGCCCACCGTGGCCTTTTCCACCTGGGTGCGCAGTACCTCGGCGACCTCGTCGACGAAACGGCGGATCAGGTCCTTGGCGTTGGCCAGGGCCACGCCCGAGAGGTTGTTCTTGTCCCGCAGGAGCTGCTCGATCAGCGACATGCTCGGGGTCAGCTGCGCGGCGAGCTTGGGGTCGGCCAGCACCTCGCGCAGGTGCATCCGCTTGACGAGATCGGCCTCGATGCTGCCGAGTTCCGGGCCGATCGCCGGAATCAGTCGGCTGAGATCGGGGCTCGTGCCTCGGCCGCCGGTGCCGGTCGGGCTGACGCCCGGCCCCGCGGCCCTTCCCCCGGCGCGGCCGCCACGCAGCTCGCCGGGCTTGCAGCCGAGCGCGCGCTCCAGCCAGCCGGCGTCGGACTGCCAGCGCGCCAGCTGTCCGGCGGTGACCGTGCCCGAGCCGGAGGCGAAGACGTTGAGCAGCACCTTCGACACCAGCGCCGCCCGTCGTACCTCGGCGGCCCGGTCGCGTGCGTCAGCGGCCTCGGAGACGGAGTCGGGGTCGGGCGCCATCAGGCCGTCGAACTCGGCGGCCAGCTCCGGGTGGCGCTGCACGATCGAGTCGACAGAGGCCTGTGGGTCCAGCAGCGCGGAGGGCAGGCCGATGTCCTCGACCACGGCGAGGCTGGCGGATTCCAGCGTGCTCTGTTCCTCGTTGTCGAAGAGCCGGGCGAGGAGCCGCCAGTACAGGACCTGACGACGGTTGTCCTGGGAGTCCGCCTCCGGCGTCTGCGGAGGCTGAAGGCTCTGGGAAGTCTGCGGGGTGGCGTTCTCGGCTGTTCGTGCCGTCGTTTGCTTGGTCATTTCCGCAGCAGCCTCCCCGCACGTTCCCGCAGCACGGCCACGGCGTCGGTGGCGGCCTTCTCGGCCTTGACCCCGGCCTTGTCGGTGGTACCCCCGGCCCATCCCCCGGCGTGGATCGCGACGGGCTTCTTCCGTACGGTCGTCTCGACGGCCAGGGGCTGGACGCGATACGTCCCGTCGTCCCAGCGGAGCAGTCCGATGCACGCGCCGGATGCCGCGACGGCGTCGGGGGTGAGCGGTCCGGCGGTCGGAATGCGGTCGGTGTCGACGACGAGAGGGCCTCCGGGGAGGGTGAACGTCAGTGCGTCGTCGTCCTTGTGGGCGGCGTAACCCTCCAGGAACACCGGGACGGCGATGCGTGCCGGATGCCGGTCCAGGGGTGCGGTCGCCGCGTCGGTGGCGGTGGGCAGGGCGACGCGGGCGGTGGCGAAGGCGTCGGCCGGATCGCCCCGGCGTGCGTGCTCGTCGCTCCAGACCAGGTCACCCTGGGCAGTGAGCGGCATGTCGGTGAGGTCCATCGAGCGGCCTTCGCCGACGGCTGCCAGCAGCGACATGTGCGGGCGGAGCAGCTGCCAGAGGCCTGCCCCGACGACCGTGTCGGGCTTCGGCACCGCTACCCCGGCACGCACCAATCGGGGCGTGGCGCCGTCCGCGGGCTCGAACACCGCGTGGACCTGGGCCTGTACGGCGGTCGCGTGTTCATGGACATCGACGCCGAGGGGCAGGAGGCGGCCGGTGGCCGTGCCCGTCACGGACAGGTCGGCCGCGCCGGGCACCGTCAGAAGCAGCGCGCGTGACCACAGGTCGGCCCAGCGGCGAGCCGGAATCCGTTCCAGTGACACGCCCGGGCAGGATGCGGCAAGTTCGGCGGCGAAGCCGTCGAGGAGCGTCGCCGGGCGGCGCAACGCTGGGTCCGGAAGCATCGCGGAGACGACCGGCGTCGCCCCGGAGACCACGTCGTGGTCGATGCCCTGCCACCCGGAGCGCGCCAGATCGGAGAGCCAGGAGCGGGCGGCGGCGAGCAGGTTCGCCGCCTGCTGTCCGGCGGGCGCCGGAACGGCCTCCTTTTCGCGGGGCCGGCCGGTCGCCTCTTCGATGCGGGTCATCAGTGCGTCGTGGACGGAGCCGAGAAGTGCGGTGCGGGCGGCGGCGAGGGCGACGAAGTGGTCCTCGCTCGCGGCTCCGGCCGCCGCCTTCTCGGCGGCCTCGGCGACCCTTGCGGCCAGCGGGGTCCCGGCGACCGCGTGGGCGAGTCCTGTCAGGCCGGCGGTCTGGGCGGGTTGGGGACGGAGCAGGCCGGCGACGAGCGCCCGGTCGAAGCCGTCGACGGCTGCCAGGGCTTCGTCGAGTCCGGTGATGGTCTCCGAGAACAGGTCGGCACGCATCACGCCACCGCCCTGGTCGACGGGAACCACTGCAACTCCGGCAACGGTGTCGTGGTCGGGGTGAGTTCCAGGTAGGCGAGGTGCCGCAGGAACCGGCTGAAGACGGGCGCGGCGGCCTTGGCGTCCCCCTGTGGTGGACGTGCGTCGCACATGCCGGTGGTGATGGTCTGCGCGCTCGGCTCCCCGTCCGCGATCTCGACCCGCAGGTAACGGGCGACGCGCTCGGCGCCGTACTGCAGCACCGCCTCGTTGATCAGGGCCCGGATGTGATTGCAGAACGACCCCCGCGCGCCGCCGCAGGGCCGGTTGTTGTTGGTGCTGCAGGCGAACGTGTACGTGCCGGCGGCGACCGACGACACGTAGACCCGCCCGATGTCCGAGCCGCTGGACACCACACCCTGCAGACGTCCGTCGGCCAGCTCGACGAACGGGACTTTGGCCAGTTTGCGCGGTCGTGCGGGTGCTATCACCCGTGCCGTGCTCGACCTCTCCCAGTCTGACAACGCACCACTCCTATGTGCACCAAGGCGACTTCCTCGCCACATCGGCAGGACACGACCGAACATACCTACGGGCACTGACATTGGCGGCCGCGGCTGTGGTGGGAGGTCCGACATCGCCGGATGTACGGAGTGACCGGCTGCGCGGCCGCAGCCGTCGAACTGCGGCCGCGCAGCGGGCAGGCGTCAGAGAGTGTGTGCCGATCCTTCGGGGGTCCCGGCTCCGCCACCCGAGGGCGGGGAGTAGAACGGGATGGTGACGAGGTCGTACTGAGGGCACGGTGTCGTGATGCACTGCTTCGGCGACGGCACACAGATGTGCCCGGCAGGCGTCATGACGTCGGCACAGGGGCTCGCCTGTGGTGCAACGGAGCCCGCCTGTGGCGCGACGGTCTTTTCTCCGGCGAGCGCCGGGCTCGCGATGGTGAGGGGCAGGGCGGTGAGGGCGACCGCCGTGGCGGCACGCAGCAGGTTCTGGATCACAAGCAGCAGAGATAGCCGCACCCGGGCGCGGTGTCGCACCGACGGTGGGGTCAATCACCCGTACGGTTCGCGAGGTTCACCACCGGAACGCATTTCCTATTTCTTGAAGGCGGTCAATACCACCGCTCCTCCGTCCGCCTTCTCCCCCGGGGCCTCAGAGGAGAAGGCTGAGAAGATGCCCGCAGGCAGTCCGTTCGCTCGGGTGCCGGGCGATGACCTCGTAGGTTCCGCGTTCGTACGCACCGGTCTCCCACACCCCGTCGGATGCCTGCCGCAGAAACAGGAAGTCCGTGGGGGTGGGGACCGGTTCGTGAACGCCCTCGATGCGGTAGTACCCGTCGGGCACGCCCGCCCGGCTCAGCGTCGCGTACAGCTCCCGACGGTCCACGCCGAAACTATGCGTCGGTAGACGTGAGGTAGTCGTGCTCCAGGAGCCACTTGACGTTCAGCCGCTGTCCCTGGCCGGGGTCGAGGAAAACCGCGTCCAGCTTGATCTGCTGACCGCCTCCCGGCTGCTCGAACCACGGGGCGATACTCCCCTGCCACACCCAGAAGGGCTTGGCCACCTTGTAGACGCGGTAGTCACAAGCGACGGCCGCATCACGGGTGTTGAGGTTCTGCGGTGGCAGCGCGCGCTCCGCGTACGCGTCACCGACGGGCGCCAGATAGCCGCCGTACTCGGAACCGAAGCGGTCCAGGCGCTGGCCCGGGCGCAGCTTCGTCGGCTCCTTGTCGATCTGCCCGTTGACCTCACCGAATCCGTCATTGGGCGGGTACTTCCAGCTGCCGGTGTCCGCGGGGCCTTCCCAGTACTTCTTCAGGAAGGCCTGCGGGGACAGGGCTCCGGTGCGCTTGTACCCCTTGAGGAGCGGGCCCACAGGGGCCAGCTGGTTGTTCGGAAGCCACTTGGGGCCGAGTCGGGCATCGCCGCGGAACTCACCGGTGCAGGGCTCGTGGCGGGCCGGGAAGGCAGGCGACCGGTCCTCCGGCTTCGCCGAGGCGCTCGCGGCAGGAGCCGTGATGAGCCCGGCGGTGACGCCGAGCACGGCAAGTACGTTGCGCATGCGGTTCATTCAGAAGTCCCCTCGGGTACTGATGATCAATCGCGGTAACTGACAAAGCGTAACCGTTCATTCACCCACCGCGTCCGTGCCGTGCCGCTGCGATCCGGACATCCTGCCGGGGACGCCGGGGAGGGGTTGCCGGTCCGATCACCGGGACGCACTCGATGGTGAACTCCGGGTCCGCAAAAGGGACTTCGGCCTGTCGTCAGAGCCTGTTCTCAACCCAGAAGCCGATGACGCCCGCCAGGGCGGTTCCCGTGCCATAACAGATACCTTTCAGTAAGTGTGACAACGCGGCTCCGCGTTGGGCACGCGTCCAGTCGCGGAGCCGGTCCCGGAGGCTCGGCGGTAGCGGTGGTGAAGGGTCTGACACGGTGCTCATGGGTCGTCCTTGTCTTCGGCGGGGAATGGGCACAGGGGCCCGGCCCGCGGTCGGTCGGCGGGCGAAAGACGGTGGTGTTGGTGTTCCCGTGCGCGGGACCCACTGTTCTCGGGGTCCCGCGCCGACGCTGCGCCGAGGTGAGGTCAGCGAACCGGTTCAGTGCCTCACGAGGGCGTGAGGGAGCCTGTCGTAGGTAAGGAACTGACGAAGTTCGGCTTCCATCGGGATGCGCAGTGCGAAGTCCCGGCCCAGGTGGTTGCTCCAACGGACGGGCTGCGGCAGGTCGTCGGCGCGGTAGCCGAGCATGCGGGCGAAGGCCCGCCAGACCCGGGCGTCGGGCGGTGTGCCGACCGCCGCGTGGTGGGCGGCCAGCAGGTGGGCGGCGATGGGGTCTCCGGCGCCGGCTGCGAAACCCCACCAGTAGAGGGCGCTCTCGTGGCGGTCGATGGTGTACAGAAGGCAGGCGAATGTGCGCGCCCCCGCCTGGTCGTAGTAGGTGTCGAAGGCCAGGAGGGTGTCGATGTCATTCGAGCAGAGCACCGTCTCGCACACACTGCGCACGTGTGCCAGCACCGCGGAGGGATGAGCGGCGGCGTCGGAGGCCACGATGGGAGTGGGACGTCGGCGTGGCCGATTGCGGGGGCGCGGTCGCGTGGAGGGATGGGGCGGGGTGCCGTAGGACGGCGGCGCGTATCCCGGTACGGGTGCGGCCAGCGGCGGAGCGGGCTCGGCCGAGTCGGGTGTGCGCACCCGCGGGGGCCGCGAGGCGTCTTCGGCGATGCGCAGGGCCAGTCGGCGCATGAAGTCGTCGGTGTCGTGGGTGCTGAGCATGTCGTGGAGCACCTGCGCTTCGGCGCGCAGGGTTTCGTCGAGCATCAGGAATCCCCTTTCCCCGTTTCGGGGAGATCCATGAGATCGTGCAGCTTCTTCCGGCCCAGGTGAGCGTTGCCCTTCGCCGCGCCTCTCGTGATGTTGAGGTATTCGGCGATCTCCTCGAAGGTCATCCCCGAGAGATAGTGGAGCCTGACGCAGTCGGCCTGTTTCGGCGCCCGCTTCTGCAGTTCCGCCAGAGCGTGATCGAGGGACTCGTAGCCGCGCAGTGTGAGGATGTCGTCGACGGTGACGGCACGGTTGTAGGCGGCGGAGTCGGTGCCGACCGGGATCTCGCGTTCGGCGTGGCGGGCGCGGCGCCGGTAGAAGTCTGTGATCTTCGCGTTCAGGATGGTGTAGGCCAGAGCGATCGGGTTGGAGTGGGCCTCGATGCGGATCCACTTGCGGTGCATCTGTATCGCCGCGTCCATGAGTGCGTCGTCGGCGTCCTGGAGATTGCGCAGACGTGTCATCGCCACTCGCAGGAATTCTTCCTTGTGTTGGCGGAAGAACGCGGTGAAGGCCTGGTCGAGCTCGGACTGACGCGCCTCCTTCTCGGGTGAGTCGGTCACGGAGCCTCCTGGTGAAGGCTGTCCGGGACCTCTCCGGCCGGGCACGGCCCGGTAACCGCCCGGCCTCGGGCGGGCTGTGGGTACTGCGATGCCGAGGAGCGCACGGCGGAGCGCCGTACGCGAGCCTGCGAGGCGATGCGGGTGATCCGGCGCGTGCTGCCGCCGCCCGCTTCGGTCAACCGGTAGGCGCCGGGAGTGACCAGCGCGTACCAGGCCCTGAGGAGCCTCACGGACCCTCCTTCGTTCAGGTTGTTCTGGAGCGCGTCATTGCGGACCAGCTGGATCGGTACGTTCTCACCACTCCACCGACCGCTACCCCCATTCGGGTTAACCGACAGGCACATGTTCCTAGCGCATAGTGATCGACCTGACGCTTACTCAAAGCCCTGACCTGCATACTTAGCGCAGTCGAGTGACACATGTCACAGGCGTTACTGGTGTGCACGCCGGTGTTCGCCACCCCGAGCCAGCCCGGTCGCCACCTGCACCGATACGGTCCTTCCATCATTCGCGAACGTGATCTTGAGGGCTTGATTGCCCTCGCGAGGCACTGCCCCCGTGAACGGCGCCGGCACACGCAGGACTTGCCGCACGGTTCCATGAACGCGCGGCAGGTCCTGCGTGTGCTGGGGCTGGCCGGATCTACTCGGCTGCGGCCGTCGCGGCCTCGACAGAGGCCTCCGAGCGGCCGATCGAGCAGACCAGAGCGTTGTCCCTGACGTCGGCGACGATGGTGTCGCCCGGCTCCGCTTCGCCGCTCAGCAGCAGGGAAGCGATGCGGTTGTCGAGTTCGGTCTGGATCGTGCGGCGCAGCGGGCGGGCCCCGAACTCCGGCTGGTGGCCGTGCGCGACAAGGAGTTTCTTCGCCGCCTCGGTGACCTCCAGCTCCATGCCCTGGGCTCGCACCCGGCGTTTGCTGCGGTCCAGCATGAGGTCGACGATGCGGCCGAGGTCATCCTTGTCGAGACCGTGGAAGATGATCGTCTCGTCGACGCGGTTGAGGAACTCCGGCGGGAAGTGGCCCCGCAGGTCGCCCATGAGGTCGTCGCGGATCTCGGAGACATCTCCCTTGTGGGCGAGGATGCGCTGGGCACCGATGTTGGACGTCATGATGACGACGGTGTGGCGGAAGTCCACTGCTCGCCCCTGTGCGTCGGTCAGGCGTCCGTCGTCGAGAACCTGCAACAGCGTGTTGAAGACGTCCGGGTGGGCCTTCTCCACCTCGTCGAACAGGAGCACGCTGTACGGCTGGCGGCGTACCTTCTCCGTCAGCTGGCCGGCCTCCTCGTGGCCGACATATCCGGGCGGGGCGCCGACGAGCCGCGAGACGGTGTGCTTCTCCTGGAACTCGCTCATGTCGAAGCGGGCCATGCGCTTCTCGTCGCCGAAGAGCAACTCGGCCAGCGCCTTGGCGAGTTCGGTCTTGCCGACACCGGTGGGCCCGAGGAAGAGAAAGGAGCCGACGGGGCGGTCGGGGTCGCCCATTCCGGCTCGGTTGCGGCGCACCGCCTGCGCGATCGCGGTGACCGCCTCGTCCTGGCCGACCACACGGGAGTGCAGCGCCTCCTCCAGCTTGAGAAGCTTCTCCTTCTCGCTGGCGGTGAGCTGCGTGACCGGGATGCCGGTGCGGCGGGAGACGACATCGGCAATGTCGGCGGTGGTGACGTCCATGACGCCCTCACGTCGTTCCTCGACACCGGCGAGTTCGGTCTCGGTCTCCGCGATCTGCAGTTTCAGCCCCGAGGCCCTCTCGAAGTCCTCGGACGCGACCGCTTCGTCCTTCTCCCGCTTCAGTTTGGCGAGCTTGTCCTCCCGGGAGACGACCTCGGTCGACCTGCCGAGCGACCGCAGCCGCACCCTGGCGCCCGCCTGGTCCATGAGGTCGACGGCCTTGTCCGGCAGGAACCGGTCGTTGATGTAGCGGTCGGACAGCTCGGCCGCCGCCACCAGGGCGTCGTCGGCGAAGCGGACCTGATGGTGGGCCTCGTAGGAGTCCCGCAGGCCCTCCAGGATCTGGATGGTCTCCTCGACGGTCGGTTCCGGCACCATGACGGGCTGGAAGCGGCGCTCCAAGGCCGCGTCCTTCTCGATGTGCTTGCGGTACTCGTCGATGGTCGTCGCTCCGACGACGTGCAACTCACCGCGCGCCAGGGCGGGTTTGAGCATGTTGCCCGCGTCCATCGCGCCCTCGCCGGAGGCCCCGGCACCGACCACGGTGTGCAGCTCGTCGATGAACAGGATCGTCGAGTCCGCGGCGGCACTGACCTCGTCGATGACGTCCTTGAGCCGTTCCTCGAACTGGCCGCGGTACTGGGAGCCTGCCACCAGAGCGGAGAGGTCCAGGGCGATCACCCGCTTGTCCTTGAGGGTACGGGGGACGTCCCCGGCCACGATGCGCTGGGCGATTCCCTCCACGATCGCGGTCTTGCCGACACCGGGCTCACCGATCAGCACGGGGTTGTTCTTGGAGCGCCGGGACAGGACCTCCACGGTCTGCTCGATCTCCTCGGCCCGGCCGACCACGGGATCGAGTTTCCCGGCCTTCGCCTCCTCGGTCAGGTCACGTCCGTACTGGTCGAGCGTGGGTGTTCGGCTGGTTCCGCCCGTCGGGGTGCCCTCGGCCCGTGCCGCGTTGTCCGCCTCGCGCCGCAGCCTGCCGGTGTCCGTGCCGTACGCGGTGAGCAGTTTGGCCGCACCGGACTCCTGCGTGTCCAGCAGCGCGCCGAGGATGTGCTCGGGCCCGATGTAGGAGACTCCGGCTGCCTGTGAACGCTCGTAGGCCTGTAGCAGTACGCGTTTGGCGGCGGGTGTCAGGCTCGGCTCGGCGGACGGAGTGGCGCTCTCCCCCGGCAGGGCTTCCGCGATCCGTTTGCCCAGCTCGTCGGGGTCCACCCCGGCCTGTTCGAGCAGGGTCCGGGCCGGGTCCACCTGGGTGGCGGCCCACAGCAGATGTTCGGTGTCCAGGTCCCGGCTGCCGTCATCGGTCGCGCGCGTGGTCGCCCGGCCTATCAGCTCACGGGCCGATTCGGTCAGCAGCCGTCCGATGGGAACCCGCTGCACCTGTGGCGGTGAGGACCCCGGGGACATCCCGAAGAACCGGTTGAGCAGTTCGGAGAACGGGTCCGGGCCGCCGAAGGAGCCGAAGGAGGACATGGTCATGGTCACCGTCCAGTGGATGCGGGTGGAGGGAAGGGCGAGCGGGTTGCCGGCCGGGGTCGCCCTGCGCCGGACACGGGCGTGGGGTGCCCGGGGCTCACGGATCATCGAGGTCGCCTCGTGGCCCCGTTGGCAGGTGGTTTCACTAGACCAACGCCTACTCCGGCACGCAACGGCGCGGACGATCACGCATCTCCCCCGCTCGTCGCGCACCACGGCGTCACGGACTTCCCGGCCCGGGGACGAACCTGCCGGGAATCCGCCGTTCGGGTGACATCCGGACCGACGGCCCCGTACCGCGCGGGCGGGGACCCGCTCATCTTCGCGCTGGTGGTCGGCGCCTTCCACGGGCTGTGGTGGGGGCTGGCGGTGGCCCGTGCCTCCTACGCGCTGCGCCTCGGCGTGATCGTCGAGTACCGCACCGGGCGCGGCGAGCCCGGCAGCGGTAAGCGCACCCGCACCTCGCCCTCCGGGCGGCTCGAACGCGCCGCGGACACCACAGAGGCAGCCGCCCTGCTGCCGGCCGGGGTAGTGCTCCCCGCGATCGCGCTGATCGGGGCGGTGGACGGCCGCTCCTGGACGAGCGTCGTCGACGAGGACACCGTCACAGTCGAAGATCACCAGTTCGACAGGGCTCCGAGTCACGATTCCGAGCAGTGCCAGGCCGCGCTCCCGCTCTCCCGGGCGTTTCCCGCGCAGGAGCCGTTCAGTTTCGGACATGCGGAGGGTGGCTCTACCCCCTTCCCGGAGGCAGCGTGCCCGTGAATCCGCGCTCGGCCATCGCGTCGTAACCGTGTTGTGTGCACCGCCCCGGCGGTCTCGCGTCGGCCGCACCCGTTGATCGCTGCCGCGCAGAGCGGGGCGATGGACCATAACTGACACATCGTCAAATATTGACCCTTCGCACCCTTCACCTTTGGCGCGTTCTATTTCCGGATTTCTACGTGCTTGTCAGTGTCATACGCCACGCTGGACACATACCGCCCAACACCGGCTTGGAGGCCAGTAGTGGACGCCCAGGACCTTGCGCAGCTCGCCGACAAAGAGTTCGAGCAGATGCTCACCTCGAACATCCACCCGCCCACCCGGGACGCCAGAACATGGGCGGCGATCACCCACCCCGACAATCTGCCGCGCGCTCGGAAGATCCTCACGCATGTCCACGAACGCACCGCGAGTGTCCTGCGGCGCCGGAAGACCGAGCGCGAGGAGTTCCGCGTCCAGTGCTTTGCCCGGGGCGAGGCCGGGAAGCGCGAATGGTTCGCCACCCGGGCCGAGTTCGAATCGCTGCGACGCCGCACCGCCAACTTTCACCAGCGTGTCCAGCGAGCCATCTCCGAGCTGGCTCATGTAAAGGTAACGCAGAGAACTGAAACATCTAAGTACCTGCAGGAAGAGAAAGTAAAAACGATTTCGTAAGTAGCGGCGAGCGAACGCGAAGAAGGGCAAACCAAGAAGCTTGCTTCTTGGGGTTGTAGGACTGCAACGTGGACTTAAGCATTATAGTCGAATAACCTGGGAAGGTTAATCAAAGAGGGTAATAATCCCGTAGACGAAATAGCGCTTATACCTAGCAGTATCCTGAGTAGGGCTGGACACGCGAAATCCAGTTTGAATCCGGGAGGACCATCTCCCAACCCTAAATACTCCTTAGTGACCGATAGTGAACCAGTACCGTGAGGGAAAGGTGAAAAGAACCCCGAGAGGGGAGTGAAATAGCACCTGAAACCGTGTGCCTACAAGAAGTTCGAGCCCGTTAATGGGTGAGAGCGTGCCTTTTGTAGAATGAACCGGCGAGTTACGTTATGATGCGAGGTTAAGTTGAAGAGACGGAGCCGTAGGGAAACCGAGTCTGAATAGGGCGACTTAGTATCATGATGTAGACCCGAAACCTAGTGACCTATCCATGAGCAGGGTGAAGGTGTGGTAAGACGCACTGGAGGCCCGAACCAGGACACGTTGAAAAGTGTTTGGATGACTTGTGGATAGCGGAGAAATTCCAAACGAACTGGGAGATAGCTGGTTCTCTCCGAAATAGCTTTAGGGCTAGCGTCGAAATGTAAGTGTATTGGAGGTAGAGCACTGTTTGGGTGAGGGGTCCGTCTAGGATTACCAATCTCAGATAAACTCCGAATGCTAATACACATGTTCGGCAGTCAGACTGCGAGTGCTAAGATCCGTAGTCGAAAGGGAAACAGCCCAGACCAACAGCTAAGGTCCCAAAATATATGTTAAGTGGAAAAGGATGTGGGGTTGCACAGACAACTAGGATGTTAGCTCAGAAGCAGCTATCATTCAAAGAGTGCGTAATAGCTCACTAGTCGAGTGACCCTGCGCCGAAAATGTACCGGGGCTAAACATATTACCGAAGCTTTGGATTGATATTTTATCAATGGTAGGAGAGCGTTCTTAACCGCGATGAAGGTATACCGTGAGGAGTGCTGGAGCGTTAAGAAGTGAGAATGCCGGTATGAGTAGCGCAAGATAAGTGAGAATCTTATCCACCGTAAGACTAA
>NZ_JBEXPH010000144.1:0-21331 GCF_040611955.1 Streptomyces sp. NPDC006510
AGCGGCAGCAGCGCCGGGCGAGCAGCACGGCCAGGGCGGCGAGCGCGGCCGCGGCGACGACCCCCGCCGTCCGCCTGGCCACCGGCCCGCCCGCTTCGCGCAGCAGATCGATCGGCTCGGCCCCGCCCGTCGGTGCGGTGTCCGCCGCGTCGGCGGCGGGCTGCTCCGGTGCGGACGGTTGTGCGGCCGACAGCCGTTGCGCGAGGCAGTCGGCGAACCGGCCGATGAGACCGTCGCTCACATCGCTCATGACTCCGCGGCCGAACTGGGCCGGCCGTCCGGTGACGGTGAGGTCGGTGGTCACCGAGACGGTCGTCGCGCCGTCGTCGTCGGTCAGTGCGGCGGTCACCGTCGCGCTCGCCGTGCCCTGGCCCCGTACTTCGTTGCCCCGGGCGGAGAGGACCATGCGATGGGCCGCGTCGTCCTTCTCCAGGAAGGTCGCCGTGCCCCGGTACGTCACGGTGATCGGTCCCACCCGCACCTTCACGGAGCCCTTGACGGTGTCGCCGTCGAACTCCTCCACGGTCGCGCCCGGCAGGCAGTGCGAGACGCGTTCGATGTCGAGCAGGGTCCGCCAGGCCTCGTCGGCCGGGACCGGCACGGTGAATGAGTTCTGCAGCTGCATGGTCCGCTCCTCACACGAATCAAACGGTCACGAAGACGGCGGTTCATCGGGTCGGCGGGTTCACGGGGTCGGCGGAGTCACCCGGGTCTGAGCCGCGGGCGGTGGATCGTCCCGGACGTGTCCGTGAGCGGGCTGCCCGTGCCGCCCCAGCGCAGGGCCACGATCTCCGCGGCGATGGAGACGGCCACCTCCTCGGGGGTGCGCGCGCCGAGGTCGAGGCCGATCGGGGACCGCAGCCGTGCCAGTTCCGCTTCGCCGAGGCCCGTCTCGCGCAGCCGGGCCATGCGGTCCTCGTGGGTCCGGCGGCTGCCCATGACACCGATGTACGCGGCCGGGGTGCGCAGCGCCACCTCCAGCAGGGGGACGTCGAACTTGGGGTCATGGGTGAGTACGCACATCACGGTGCGTCCGTCGGTCTCCGTCCCGCTCAGATACCGGTGCGGCCAGTCGACGACGATCTCCGCGCCGTCGGGGAAGCGACGGGGGTCGGCGAAGGCGGGGCGGGCGTCGCAGACGGTGACCCGGTATCCGAGGAACGCGCCGATCCGGGCCACCGCCGCCGCGAAGTCGATCGCGCCGAAGACCAGCATCCGGGGCGGCGGGGCGAACGACTGGAGGAACACGGCGACGTCGTCCTCGCGCCGTTCACCGTTCGGGCCGTAGTGCCGCAACCCCGTTGCCCCTTGGGCGAGTTCCCCGCGCGCGTCGGCGGTCACGGCGGCGTCGAGACCGCTCGCGCCCAGTGACCCCGAGACGGTGTCCGGCCGGACCGCGAGAGCGGCGCCGCGCGGCGCGGGTCCGTCGGTCACGGTGGCGGTCACCACCGGGATGTGCCCGGCGACCGATGCGGCGACCTCGCCGAAGGTGGGGTCGTCCGCGGCCGTCACCGGGCGCACCAGGAGGGTGATCTGGCCGCCGCAGGTGAGTCCGACGGCGAAGGCGTCCTCGTCGCTGTAGCCGAAGGTCTCCAGCCGGGCCCGACCGGTCTCCACGACCTCCTTGGCCAGTTCGAAGACCGCTCCCTCGACGCAGCCGCCGGAAACGCTGCCCACGACCTCGTCGTCCGGGCCCACGGCCATCGCCGCGCCGGGTCCGCGCGGCGCGCTGCGGCTGACCGCGACGACGGTGGCGAGCCCGAACGGCTCCCCGGCGGCGTACCAGCGGCCGAGCACCGGCAGGATCTCACGCATCGGACGCCACCCCCCGCACCACCGCGGCCAGATGTTCCAGGGCCTGGAGGCTGTGCCCTTCGACGAACGCGTCCACGTGCGGCAGCGCCGCCGCCATGCCCGCCGCGAGCGGTGCGTAACCGGGCTGCGCCTTGCGGGGGTTGGCCCACACCACGCGATGCGCCAGCCGGTGCAGCCGGCGCATCTGGGCGGCGAGCAGTGCGGGGTCCGCCCGCTCCCAGCCGTCGGAGAGGACGACCACCACCGCTCCCCGTGCGCAGGACCGCTGCCCCCAGCGGTCGAGGAAGGTGCGCAGCATCTCGCCGAGCCGGGTGCCGCCGCCGCGGTCCGATACCGCGGCGGCGACCGCGGCCAGGGCAGTGTCCGGATCCCGGTGTGCCATCTCGCGGGTCACCCGGGTGAGCCGGGTGCCGATCGTGAAGACTTCGGTGGGGGTACGGGCCGCCGAGCCGTGCGCCGCGGCGTGCGCGAAACGCAGCAGGGCGTCCGCGTACGGGTCCATGGAACCGCTCACGTCCAGCAGCAGCACCACCCGGCGCGGCTTGTCGGCCTGGGTGCGGTGCCGCAGCCGGGCGGGCTCCCCGCCGTGCCGCAGGAGCTCGCGCACGGTGCGCCGGGGGTCCGTGCCACCGCGTCGGGCGGGACGCATCCTGGAGGTGCGCCGGAGCTCCCCACTCAGCTCGAACGCGGCGAGCAGGCGCCTCAGTTGAGCGCGTTCGGCGGCGGTCAGTCCGGCCATGTCTCGGTGGCGCAGGACCTCTGTCGAGCTTGCCGGTGCCGCCGAGGGCGGTGTCCGGTCGTCGTCCGTGCCGTCGGGGCCGCACGGCATGCCGGACGCGGTGGCCACCACCCGTGGCCGCGGCTTCACAGGGGTCGTGGAACGGGTCGGTGGTCGCCGTCGCGGGCCGTGGCCGAAGCAGGCGGCGAAGACCCGGTCGTACCGTTCCAGGTCGTCCTGGCTGCCGCACAGGGTGAGCCGGCCCGCCCAGTAGACGTCGGAGCGCCGTGCGGGGCTCAGCAGGTCGAGCGCGCCCAGGAACATCTGCGTGCGGTCGGGGCCGGTGGCCGCACCGGCCGCGCGCAGTGCCCGGGTGAGTCCGACGGCGACGGCGGTCGGATCAATGGCGGGTGCGGTGTGCACGGGTCACGCTCCCCTCGCCGCGAGGATCGCGGACAGGTCGAGGGAGCGGGCGCGTTCCGCGTCCTCCCGGTATTTCAGCACCGAGCCGAGTGTGGCGAAGGCCAGTTCGGCGTCCAGCTCGGTGGCCCCGAGTGCGTCCAGGGCCTCGGCCCAGTCGATGGTCTCGGCCACTCCGGGCGGTTTGAGCAGGTTCTCGGTGCGCAACCGCTGTACGACCGCGGTGACCTGCTCGGCGAGCCGGGCGGTCACCTGCGGCTGCCGTCTGCGGACGATCGCGAGTTCACGGTCGTATCCGGGGTGGTCGAACCAGTGGTAGAGGCAGCGCCGTTTCAGTGCGTCGTGGACCTCCCTGGTCCGGTTGGAGGTCAGGATGACCACGGGCGGCGACTGGGCGCGCAGGGTTCCCAGTTCGGGGACGGTGACCGTGTATTCGGAGAGGAGTTCCAGCAGGAATGCCTCGAACTCGTCGTCCGCCCGGTCGATTTCGTCGACGAGCAGGACCGACGGCTGGGTCTCCACCGCCTGCAGCAGCGGGCGCGCGATGAGGAAGCGCCTGCTGTACAGCTCGCTCTCCAGCCGGTCCGCCTCGGTGATCCCGGCGGCCTCCGCGGCCCGCAGATGGAGCAGCTGGCGCGGGAAGTCCCAGTCGTACAGGGCCTGGGAGGCGTCGATGCCCTCGTAGCACTGGAGGCGGATCAGGGGCGCGCCGAGGACGTCGGCGAGGGCCGGGGCGAGGGCGGTCTTGCCCACGCCCGCGTCGCCCTCGCAGAAGAGCGGCCGGTGCAGCCGCAGTGTCAGGAAGCAGGCGATGGCGAGCCCTTCGTCGACGAGGTAGCCCGTTCTCTCCAGGCGGGCGCGCAGCTCGGCCGGTCCGTCCTGCGGCCCGTCCGTTCCGTTCGCCCCGGCCGCCGGTCCGGTCACCTGTCACTCCGTCCCGGCCGCCGCCAGCACCGCGCGCCGGGTCAGCACCCGTGCGAGGTGTTCGCGGTACTCGGGTGTCGCCGACAGGTCCGAGGCAGGGCGGGTGCCCTCCGCCGCCGCTGCGGCGGCGTGTGCCACCGCGGCGTGCCCGGCCTCCGCACCGGCGAGCGCCTCCTCCGTGGCGCTCGCGCGCAGCGGTGTGGTGCCCATGTTGGTCAGGCCGATACGGGCCTCGGCGATGCGGCCGTCGTCGCGCCGTACGAGTGCCGCGACGCCGACAACCGCCCAGCCCTGGGCGACCCGGCTGAACTTCTCGTAGTGGAAGCCCCAGTCATCGGTCTTCGGCATCCGGATCTCCACCAGCAGCTCGTCGTCCGCCAGCGCCGTCCGCAGGTAGTCGATGAAGAACTCGCGGGCCGGGACGGTACGTCTGCCCCGCGGCCCCGCGGCCACCATCTCGCCGTCCAGGGCGAGCAGTACCGCGGGGAGGTCGCCGGCCGGGTCGGCGTGGCAGAGCGAGCCGCCGAGTGTGCCGCGGTGTCGTACGGCGGGGTCGGCGACGGTCTCGGTGGCGGCGGCCAGCAGCCCGGCGTGGCGGCGTACCAGGGGGTCGTGGATGACGTCGTGGTGGGTCGTCATGGCTCCGATGACGAGCGATCCGGTGGCGGTGTCCTCGCGGACGCCGCGCAGCTCCGGGATCCGGCCGAGGTCGACGAGGAGTTCGGGGAAGGCGAGGCGCAGCCGGAGGATGGGGATCAGGCTCTGTCCGCCCGCCAGCACCTCGGCCTCCTCGCCGCCGTCGTGCAGCGTGCGTACCGCCTCGTCGAGGGTGTCGGGCCGTGCGTAGTCGAACGCGGCGGGAATCATGCCGTCGCCTCCTTCGCCCGTGCGTCCGTGACGGCCCGCCAGATGCGCTGCGGGGTGCACGGCATGGCCACGTCCTTCACGCCGAGCGGCCGCAGCGCGTCCACGACCGCGTTGACGACGGCCGGGGTGGAGGCGATGGTCCCGGCCTCGCCGACCCCCTTGACGCCGAGGGCGTTGGAGGTCGCCGGGGTCTCGGTGCGGTCGGTGACGAAGTCCGGCAGGTCCGGCGCGGCGGGCACCAGGTAGTCCGCCATCGTCCCGGAGACCAGATTGCCGTCGGCGTCGTACACCGCCTCCTCGTACAGCGCCTGCGCGATGCCCTGGGCGAGACCGCCGTGGATCTGGCCCTGGACGATCATCGGGTTGATCACCTTCCCGATGTCGTCGACGCAGACATAGCTGCGGATGCGGGCCCGCCCGGTCTCGGTGTCGACCTCGATCGCGCACAGGTGTGTGCCGTGCGGGAACGAGAAGTTGTCCGGGTCGACCAGATGTCCGGCGTTGATCGTCGGTTCCATCCCGTCGGGCAGGTCGTGGGACGAGAACGTCGCGAAGGCCACGTCCTGGATGGTCTTCGTCGCCTCCGGCGATCCCTTCACCGAGAAGGTTCCGGCGGAGAACTCCAGGTCGGCCTCGTTCGCCTCCAGCAGGTGCGCGGCGATCCGCCGGGCCTTCGCCACCACCTTCAGTGCGGCGTGGTGGACGGCCAGTCCGCCGACCACCAGGGACCGTGAGCCGTAGGTGTCCATGCCCTGCGGGACCGCCCTGGTGTCGCCGTGCACGACCTCGATGTCGTCGAACGGCACCCCGAGCACGTCCGCGGCGATCTGGCTCCAGCAGGTGGCATGGCCCTGTCCGTGCGGGCTGGTCCCGGTGGTGACCTCGACCTTTCCGGTGGGCAGCATGCGGATGGTGGCGGCCTCCCAGCCCCCGGCGGCGTACCGAAGGTCGCGCAGGATGCGGCTGGGCGCGAGGCCGCACATCTCGGTGAAGGCGGAGATGCCGATCCCGAGCCGCACCGGGTCTTCGCGGGCGTTGCGTTCGCGCTGCTCGGTACGCAGGTCGTCGTAGCCGAAGAGGGCGAGCGCCCGGTCGGTGGCCGCTTCGTAGTTGCCGCTGTCGTAGGTGAGTCCGGCGATGGACGTGTACGGGAACTCCTCGTGGCCGATCCAGTTACGGCGGCGCAACTCGGCGGGGTCCAGGCCGAGTTCGGCGGCGAGTTCGTCCATGGTCCGCTCGATCGCGAAGGTCGCCTCGGGGCGGCCCGCGCCGCGGTAGGCGTCGGTCGGCGTTCTGGTGGTGAAGACTCCGGTGCACCGGAAGGTGTACGCGTTCATCTTGTAGATCCCCGGATACATGAACGCGCCGAGGAGCGGAATGCCGGGGGTGATCAGCATCAGATAGGCGCCCATGTCGGCGAGCAGGTCGACGCTCAGGCCGAGGATCTCGCCGTCCTTCGTCGCGGCGATCTCGATGTCCTGGATCTGGCCGCGGCCGTGATGGGTGGCCTGGTACCCCTCGGAGCGGGACTCGGTCCATTTGACGGGCCTGCCGAGCTTCCTGGCCAGGGCGAGGGCGACGGCCTCCTCCCCGTACACCTGGAGTTTGGATCCGAAGCCGCCGCCGACGTCCGGGGCGATCACGCGCAGTCGCTGTTCGGGGATCCCGGTGACCATGGACAGGATGACCCGTGCCACGTGCGGCACCTGGGTGGAGGAGTACAGGGTGTACTCGTTGGACGCGGTGGGCGGTGTGGCGACCACCGCTCTGGGTTCCATGGCGTTGGGGATGAGGCGCTGCTGGGTGTACCGGCGGTGGAGCACGACGTCGGCGCGGGCCTTCTGCGCCGCGTAGTCCCCCGTGGCCAGCGGCCAGGTGTAGCAGCGGTTGGTGCCCTTGCCCGGGTGGACGAGCGGGGCGTCGTCGGCCAGTGCGGCTTCCAGGCCGAGCACGGGCGGCAGGGGCGTGTAGTCGACCTCCACGGCCTCCAGTGCGTCCGCGGCGGCGTACCGGCCGCGGGCGACGACCAGGGCGACGGGTTCTCCGGCGTACCGCACCTCGTCGACGGCGACGGCCGGGTGGTCCGGCATGACGATGTCCTCGGTCACCGGCCATACGCACGGCATGGGGCCCAGCTCGTCGGACAGGTCACGGCCGGTGAGGGCGGCGATCACCCCCGGCCGTTGCAGCGCGGGTGCCACGTCGATGCGGTCGATCCGGGCGTGGGCCATGGGGCTGCGCAGGATCGCCAGGTGCAGGAGGCCCGGCGTGGTGATGTTGTCGGTCCAGGTGGTGCGGCCGGTGACGAGCCGTGCGTCCTCCTTGCGGGTCCGGGAGCGGCCGACCTCGGGGCGCGCCTTCTCGGTGGTGCTCGGGCCGGTCATGTCCGTGCCTCCTGCCCGGCGGTGGCCGGGGCCGTGGCCTGCTCGTCCGTCCAGCCGGTGTCCATGGGCCGGGGCGTGGGGGCCCGACGGCGCCGCTCCTCGGCGGCCGCCGCCAGAACGGCACGCACGATGTTCTGGTAGCCGGTGCAGCGGCAGAGGTTGCCCTCCAGCCCTTGGCGGATCTCCTCGGGCGTGGGGTCGGGGTTCTCCTTGAGCAGGTCGCGGGCCGCCATGATCATGCCGGGGGTGCAGTAGCCGCACTGCAGCGCGTGCTGTTCGTGGAACGCGGTCTGCAGCGGTGCCCATTCGCCGTCGGAAACCAGTCCCTGGACGGTCGTCACCTGCCCGCCGTCGGCCTGGACTGCCAGTACGGAGCAGCTCTTGACGCTGTCGCCGTCGAGTTCGACGGTGCAGGCCCCGCAATTGCTGGTGTCGCAGCCGACGGGGGTGCCGGTGAGGCCCAGGTGGTCTCTGAGGTAGTGGACCAGCAGCAGTCGGGGCTCGACCTCGTCCTCGTACCGTGTGCCGTCCACCGTCATCGAAATGCGGGTCATACGTGCTCCCGGAGGCTCAGGCCGTGGTGTCGGTCCAGGCGTAGGGCGCGGCCACGGGGCCGTGGGCGGGTCCGGCGCCGACGGTCTCCAGCTCCGCGTCGGCGGCCTTCATCAGCTGTGCGGCGACGTCCTTCATGGCACGGCTCGCCGCGAGTTCGTCGCCGATGACGGGTACGTCCACGTCCTGCGGGTTGCAACGGGCGACCCCGTGTCCGACGAGTTGCGTGGAGCCGGTGTCCAGCACCGCCTCCGCTCTGGTCGTCCCGTCGTCCTCGGTCAGACCGAGGCGGAGCCTCCACTCCAGCGTGCGGGTCATCGCGCACCTCCTGCGACCGCGTCCGGTCGCGATGCGCCGCCTCGACGCGGTCCTGTCACCAGGATCCACCCGCCCGCGCGGGTTCGCGCGTTCCGGCTCGTCCTGCGGAGATCACACCGCCGAAATAGGATGCAGGGTGTCGAATTCCACCGACGGCGGGCGCCGACCGGCCGTCGGACCGGGATCCGGCCCGTCGGCACCCCGGCCGGCCCCGCCGCGGCAGGCCCTGTGTCGCGCCGCGCGGACCAACGCAGTGCGGAGCGGTCCATGAACCGGCGTCGTCCTCCCCGTTCGGCGAGTGCTGAGGAGTTACTGACCACACTGCAACAGCTCACCTCCCGGGCGCGCCGCGAGGTCGAGCTGCATCAGGCCCGGGTGGAACTGGCCGAAGTGCTGCAGCGCGAGATGCTCCCCGCCGCGCTGCCCGCCCGCCCGGGGCTCCAGACCGCTGCCCGGTACACACCGGCCCGCAGCGGGCTGGACATCGGCGGCGACTGGTACGACGGGTTCGTGCTGCCGGACGGTGCGCTGGCCTTCGCCATCGGGGACGTACAGGGCCACGACGTCGAGGCCGCCGCGTTCATGGGTCAGGTCCGCATCGCCATGCGGGCTATCGCCGCCACCTCGGCGGACCCCGGCGAGGTCGTGGGCCGGACCAATGACCTGCTGGTATCGGTGGGCTCCGGTCTCTTCGCGACCTGTACGTTCGTCCGCCTGGACCCGGATTCCCGGGAACTGCACAGTGCCCGGGCCGGGCATGTGGCCGCGGTGTGGGCCACGGCCGACGGGCGTTCCGGCGTGACCGGCGACGAAGGCGGGCTGCCGCTGGGGATCCAGGCGGGCGAGCACTATCCGGTCACCCGGCGGCGGCTGACGGCCCCGGGCGCGTTCGTCCTGGTCACGGACGGGGTGGTCGAGGGTCCTTCGTTCCCGATCGACCAGGGTCTGGACGCGGTGACCCGGCTGGTGCTCGAACGGGTCGGCGCCGACGCCGATGAGCTGGCCGATGTGGTGCTGCGGGCGGCGGAGCAGACCGGGCACCAGGACGACGCCGCCGTCCTCGTGGTGCGCCACGGGGCCGTCCCCGGCCGGGAATGAAACCCGGACCTTCCGGGCCGAGCGTGTCAAACAGCCGCCACCCGTCCGGGGCGGTGTCTGATGAGATGTGTGATCCGCAGCGAGAGAACCAGACGTACGACCGTGGCCGTACTGCATGTCCTGGCCGTCACCGCTGCCTACTACGCGGCCGGCGGGCTCGGCCTCATCCGGGAGGTGTCCGTCCACGGCGCGGTCGTCACACCGCTCTGGCCGCCGACGGGCATCGCGCTGGCCGCCCTGATCTGCTTGGGCCCGATCGCCTGGCCCGGTATCGCGCTGGGCTCCCTGCTGGTCGTCGCCACTCTCAGCGGCTCGGTCACGCCGTCCACCTTCGCCGTCGTGGCGGGCAACACCCTGGCCCCCGTCTGCGCGTATCTCATACTCCGCAGAGCCGGCTTCCGGAGCGAGCTGGACCGGCTGCGCGACGGGGTCATGCTGGTCTTCCTCGGCGCGCTGGCCGGGATGGCGATCAGCGCGACCATGGGCACGGGCATGCTGGCGCTGAACGGCAAGCTGCCTCTGAGCGGGTTCTGGCCGGTCTGGGCGGCGTGGTGGTCGGGGGACGCGATGGGGGTGCTGGTGGTCACTCCGCTGCTGCTCGTGCTCCGCAGGCTGCGGATGCCGCGGATCACCGACCGGTGGGTGGAGGCGAGCGCGCTGCTGATCGTCGCCGTCACGGTCTCCCTGGTGGCCACCCGGAGCTCGCTGGCAGTGATGTACCTGGTGTTTCCGGTGCTCATCTGGGCGGCGCTGCGATTCCAGCTGGCCGGGAGCGCGCCCTGTGCCCTGCTGGTGTCGGTCCTGGCGGCGGTCGCGGGAACGCAGGGGGTGGGCCCGTTCGAGGGCCGGTCCGTCCTACATGTGATGGTCAATCTCGCCGTGCTCAACGGCTGTGTGGCCCTGACCGCGCTGTTGCTCGCGGCGGTCGTGACCGAGCAGAGCAATATCCGGCACAGGATCGAACGCGCCTGCGAGGAACTGGCCGAAGTGGTGGATCATCTGACGCCGGGAAAGGCGACGGCCGCGTGGCCGTCCCGGCCCGAGGACGAACTCGACACCCACTGAGCACCACGCGTCCCGCTGCCACCACCGCCCGGCGGACCTCCGCGCCAACACACTCCACCGAAACGATTCGGCCAGCAGCCGTCACCATACGTCCGATCGCTCGTTTGTTGGCCGGGGAAGGTCTCCCGACAGTGTGCTGTCGCGGACGAACCTGGTGGACAGGCCGAGCAGTTGACCGGCTTGCATGTCCGCACACAACCCGATTCAGGTGCATTCCAAATGCCAACACTTACCCACAGACCAAGAGATCCGGCGCGGAACGGGACGAGATCCGAGTCAGTGTGCATGTCTGAACTTCACGAGAACTCCAGCGAAATGGCACGTCTGTGGATATCGTGCACCGAGCGAGGGCGCATCCGTCAGTCCATGAGATCGGCGGATGCGCCCTGTTTGTGACGATGCAACTGTGACTGGGGGGTTCATGGGGCATGTCGAGCTACCCGATTCGGACAGATCAGGACCCGTGGGACTGGCGGGGGCGCCACGTCCACGCTCTGTCTCGAATCGGCCTCGCAGCAACGAACTCGACGAACCGTGGAGGACACCGGCCGCGCCCCGCGAACGCTGCGGACCGGCCGCCGCGAAGAGAAGGACGGCCCGGTGCATACCGGTTGTCGTCGGCGTCGAACTCCTCGGCCTCGGGGTTCCGGCCTGGCTCGTGCTGCGCACCGGCGGGCAGTCCCGGACAGCGGTGGCCGCGGCCGTCGCCGCACTGGCGTGGTCCGGCCTGCGGGCCGTGCGCGGCCGGTACACGGACCGGCACCCGGGCAGACCGCCGGGAATGCTGAGCACGACGGGCGACTGGCTGCTGCTCATAGGCGTGCTCGCCGTGCTGCGTACCGCGGCCGGCGATTCGGTCGACCCCGCGACGGCGGTCGTGGCGCTGCTGCCCGGCCTGCCCGCGGGCGTCGCGGCACAGGCCCTGCGGCGCCTGTCGTGGCCGGGGCGCCCACCGCGGGCGGTCCGGCGGGTGCTGGTGGTCGGCGAGGCTCCGGGAGTGGACCGGGCCGTCCGGCTGCTCGCCTCACGTGCGGACCATCCGTACGCGGTCGTGGCCGCGGTCCCGGTGGGGACCACACCCCTGGAGTGCGGGGTTCCGGTGCCGGGCCGGCTCGCCCCGGCGCCGGCCGACGACGATGTGTCGACCGTACTGGGCGGGGCCTTCGCCCAGGACGCCGACCTGGCGCTGGTGGTTCCCGGGCCCCAGCTCTCCGAGGACCGGCTGTGCCGCCTGTCCTGGGGACTGCACGACGGCGGGCTCGCACTGTCCGTGCTCTCGGAGCTCACGGGCATCGCGGCCGGGCGGGTACGGCCCACCGCCGCGGCCGGGCTCACCCTGCTGCACATCGCGCCGCCGTTGCGCCGGGGGCCGCAGCCGGCCCTGAAGGCCGTCATGGACCGCGTCGGAGCCACCCTCGGTCTGCTGTTCCTGACACCGCTGCTCATCCTGATCGGGGCGGCGGTGCGGCTCGGCTCCGAAGGGCCGGTGTTCCACCGTCAGATCCGCCACGGGCAGCACAACCGGCCCTTCACGATGTGGAAGTTCCGCACCATGGTGGCCGACGCCGAGCGCCACAAGGAACGGCTCGTCGCCGCGAACGAGATCGACGGCCCGATGTTCAAGATACGCCGCGATCCCCGGGTGACCGGAATCGGCCATCTGCTGCGCAGGACCTCCCTCGACGAACTCCCGCAGCTGCTCAATGTGTTGCGCGGCGAAATGTCGCTGGTCGGTCCACGCCCTCCGCTGCCGGAGGAGGTGTCCCGTTACGACGAGCGCGAGCTCCGGCGGCTGGCGGTGAAACCGGGACTGACCGGTCTGTGGCAGGTCAGCGGCCGCTCGGACCTGTCCTGGCAGGAGACGGTCTCGCTCGATCTGTGGTACGTCGACAACTGGTCGGTGGCCACGGACATGGGACTCATGGCCCGTACCCTGCGCGCCGTCACCGACGGCCGCGGGGCGTACTGAGAGCGGCGGCCGTCGATGCGAGGAGTACGAAGAAGCCGGCCGGGCGCGGCCGTTCGGCCGGGTGGCCGTCGCGCCGTGCCGGTCGGTGTGTGCCGGCCGGTCCGCGGGGCCTGCTCAGACCTGCGCGGTCTGCCGCTCCAGCCACCATGCGTAGGTCTGGGCGATCCCGTCACGCAGCGCGATCCGCGGTGTGAAGCCGAGAGAGGTGAGCCGGGAGACATCGAGCAGCTTGCGCGGGGTACCGTCGGGTTTCGTGGTGTCCCATTCGACAGCGCCCTGAAACTCTGTCACATCTCGTACAGTGGCGGCGAGTTCTCTGATCGTGAGGTCTTCGCCGCAGCCGATGTTGACCGGATCGTCGCCGTCGTAGCGCTCCAGCAACAGCAGGCACGCGGCGGCCAGATCGTCGACGTGCAGGAATTCCCGGCGGGGGCTCCCGGAGCCCCAGAGCGTGACCGTGGACGAGCCGTCCCGGCGGGCCTCGTGGAAGCGGCGGATCAGCGCGGGCAGTACGTGCGAGGTCTCCAGGTCGAAGTTGTCGCCCGGACCGTAGAGGTTGGTGGGCATGGCGCTGATGAACGCGGCGCCGTACTGCCGGCGGTAGGACCGGGTCTGCACGATTCCGGCGATCTTGGCCAGCGCGTACGCCTCATTGGTCGGCTCCAACGGACCGGTGAGCAGGGCGCTTTCGGGGATCGGCTGCGGGGCGATCCTGGGGTAGATGCACGACGAGCCGAGGAAGAGCAACCGCTCGACCCCGGCCGCGTGTGCCCCGGCGACGACGCTCAGCTGGATGCGCAGGTTGTCCTCCAGGAACTGCACCGGGTACGTGTTGTTGGCCATGATCCCGCCGACCTTGGCGGCGGCCAGCACCACGGCGTCCGGACGGACCTCGCGGAGAAACACCTCGGTCCGCGTGGCGTCGCGCAGATCGAGGCGATCACGATCGCGGGTGATCACCTCGTGCCCCTCGGCGGTGAGGCGGCGCACCACCGCCGAGCCGACCAGACCGCGATGGCCCGCGACGAAGACTCGAGCGCCGGAACGCAGGAGGGGGCGGACGGATTCCTGGGGAGGGCCGGGGAGATCAGTCGTCATGGTCCGGATTCTGCCAGCACCCGCACCCTGCGGTGACGTTTTACCGCAGAACGCCCAATTCCGATATTTCGGCGGGAATCATTCGGTGCGGAACAACAGCCGCTGAGGCGACGAGAGAAGGGGGAGCCGTGGCGAAGACCGCGCTCATCACCGGCGTGACCGGACAGGACGGCTCGTATCTGTCCGAGCTGCTGCTCGACAAGGGGTACACGGTCCATGGGCTGATACGCCGCTCGTCGAGCTTCAACACGGAGCGCATAGACCACATCTATCAGGGACCGGAGGAGGAGAACCGCTCGTTCGTCCTGCACCACGCCGACCTCGCCGACGGTGTCGCGCTGGTGAATCTGCTGCGTGACATCCGGCCGGACGAGGTCTACAACCTGGGCGCGCAGTCGCACGTCCGCGTCTCGTTCGACGCCCCGCTGTACACGGGTGACATCACCGGTCTCGGCACCATCCGGCTGCTGGAGGCGGTCCGCGCGAGCGGGATCGACACCCGTGTCTACCAGGCCTCGTCGTCCGAGATGTTCGGCGCCACCCCGCCGCCGCAGAACGAGGGGACCCCGTTCCATCCGCGGAGCCCGTACAGCGTCGCGAAGGTCTACTCGTACTGGTCCACGGTCAACTACCGTGAGGCATACGGCATGTTCGCGGTCAACGGGATCCTGTTCAACCACGAGTCCCCGCGCCGCGGCGAGACCTTCGTGACCCGGAAGATCACTCGCGGGGTGGCCAGGATCAAGGCGGGCCTGCAGACCCATCTCCATCTGGGCAACCTCGATGCCGTCCGCGACTGGGGCTACGCCCCCGAGTACGTCGACGCGATGTGGCGGATGCTCCAGTGCGATG
This sequence comes from Streptomyces sp. NPDC006510, assembly GCF_040611955.1. Classification (NCBI taxonomy): domain Bacteria; kingdom Bacillati; phylum Actinomycetota; class Actinomycetes; order Kitasatosporales; family Streptomycetaceae; genus Streptomyces; species Streptomyces sp. NPDC006510. Next base: position 14,081 of record NZ_JBEXPH010000144.1, read on the forward strand.
CCCCGGACGACTATGTGGTGGCCACCGGCGAGGGCGTCAGTGTCCGGCAGTTCCTGGGGTACGCCTTCGCGCACGCGGGCCTGGACTGGCGCGAGCACGTCCGCTACGACGCCAAGTACGAACGCCCCAGCGAGGTCGACGCGTTGATCGGGGACGCCACCAAGGCCGAGGAACTGCTCGGCTGGAAACCGGTGGTGCGGGCGCGGGAGCTCGCCAGGATCATGGTCGAGGCGGACATCCGCCAGCTGTCCGACCAACTCGCCGGAGCGGCCGTGCGGGTGGACCGATGAGACCTCCCGGCAACGGCACGACAGCCGGCATCACCGCATTCCCGGTGGAGCCGGGCGCAGTTCGCTCCGCCCACTCACTCGTCCGCACCGGCTGCGGGGCCCACCGTCCTCGCCGCCGGCCGGGCGAAACCGGCACCGCGGCCTTCCGGTCGCGGCTCGTTCTCACCTTCGGAGCTGAATGATGAACGGAACCACGGGGCGCGGACCCGTCGGCCGCGGCCGGGTACGTGCCGTCGCCGCCGCGCTCTGCCTGCTCGCCGGAGCACTGACCACCGCCGCGTCCGGGGGCTCCCCGGCCGCGGCCCTCACCCCGCCGGTCTCCCTCACCGCGGACGACCTCAGCACCTGGCAGACCAACGGCATCGTCTGGTCGATGGCCGGGTCGGACGCCGGTGTCGTCTACACCGGCGGCACCTTCTCCACCGTCCGGTCGCCGGACGCGCCGGCCGGCACCTCGGAACGGCCGGCGGTGAACTTCGCCGCCTTCGACGCCGCGACCGGCGCGCCGACCGGGTGCAGCCTGTCGTTCACCCTCTCGTCGGGCACGGCGACCGTGCGGGCCCTGGCGCTTTCGCCGGACCAGAAGACCCTTTACGTCGGCGGGAAGTTCGGGTCGGTGAGCGGCGTCGGGGTGAGCAATTTCGCCGCGATCGACACCGCGAGCTGCACCCCGCGCCAGGACTTCAAGGTCTCCGTCTCCGCGACGGTGCGGGCCCTGGCCGTCACGGCCGACACCGTGTACCTGGGCGGTGACTTCAACACGGTGGCCGGACAGACCAGGAACAAGTTCGCCGCGGTCACCACGGGCGCCGCCCTGAAGCCGTGGAAGGCCAATGCGGACGAGGTGGGCCGGGCCGTCGAGCTGACGCCCGACCGTAAGCACGTACTGATCGGCGGTGACTTCTTCACGGTCAACGGCACCACGTCGCACGCGCTGGCGGTCGTGGACGCGACGACCGGGGCCGTGGCCAAGAGCTATCCGGCCGGGTTCATTCCCAACACCTCCACGGTGCAGGACCTGACCACGGACGCCACCGGTTTCTACACCGCCAACGAGGGCACCGGAGGCGGTGTCTTCGACGGTCGGATCGCGCTGGACCTGAGCGACTTCGAGCAGCGCTGGCGGGACACCTGCCTCGGCGCCACCCAGGCCGTCCTGGTGCACAACGGCGTGCTGTACAGCGGGAGTCACGCCCATGACTGCGCCACCATGGGCGAGTTCCCCAACCAGCCGCGCAAGCATCTGCTGGCCCAGTCCGTCGACGATCCGAAGCTGCTCCCCTGGTTCCCGGACACCAACGACGGGATCGGGGAGCCGGTGGGACCGCGGGTGATGGCCCAGGCCGACAAGGGCGGGCATCACTACCTGTGGGTCGGCGGCGAGTTCACCACCGTCAACGGCTCCGCCCAGCAGGGCCTGACCCGGTTCGCCGACGGCCCCGACACCGGGGCCCCATGGGTACCCAACGTCAGCCTGTCCACGGTCGCCCCGGGCAAGGTGGAGGTCAACTGGCAGACCAGCTTCGACACCGACGACGGTGAACTCACCTACCGGATCTACAAGGACGGCGCCAGCACCCCGGTGCACACCACGACGGGCTACTCCCTGTTCTGGGACCGGCCGCAGCTGAGGTGGACCGACACGGACGTGGCGCCGGGCGAGACCCACTCGTACCGGATCAGCGCGAGCGACGGCACCAACACCAGCACCAAGTCGACCGCCGTGTCCGCCACCGTGGCTTCCGCCGCCGAGAAGTACCCCGCCAAGGTGCTCGCGGACGGTGCCTCGCTCTACTGGCGGTACGACGACACCTCGACCTTCGCTGGCGACACCGGCGGCGGGCGGGACAACGGCTTCGCGCGCAACTCCCCCTCCCGGCGGCTGACCCCGGCCGCTGTCGCGGGCCCCTCGACAGCGATCGGACTCAACGGTTCGAACCAGTACGTCTACAGCAACAAGCGCCACCCGCAGCCGGTCAGGTTCTCGGTGGAGACCTGGATCAGGACGACGACCACCAAGGGAGGGAAGATCATCGGCTTCGGCAGTCTGACCATGCAGAACAGCACCCAGTACGACAAGCATGTGTACATGCGCGACGACGGCCGACTGGTCTTCGGGGTGAAGAGCGGCAGTACCCGGACCGTCACCACCCCCACCGCCTACAACAACGGCGCCTGGCACCACGTCGTCGCCACCCAGGGCCCCGGCGGCATGGCGCTGTACGTGGACGGGAAGCTCCGCGCCTCGAACGCCCTGTACACCGGCAACGAGAAGTACAACGGCTACTGGCGGGTGGGCGGGGACAACCTGAACGGCTGGCCGACCAAGCCGACGAGCAACTTCTTCGCCGGGCAGATCGACGAGACCGCCGTCTACCCGACCGCACTGAGCAGCTCGCAGGTCAGTGCCCACTACGCACTGAGGACAGCTGGATGAGGTATCCGTTCCGGGCCGGCGCCGCCGTCGTCGCACTGACGGCGGCGCTGGCCGCCTGCGGCTCGTCGTCCGAGGAGCACAATGCGGCGAGCGGCGCCGGACCGTCCGCCGCGCGGACCCCGCTGGCCGCCCCGTCCGCCGGGCCCGGCACCTCCGCGTCCGGTGGCCCCGCGGCTCCGCACACCAGCGAGCCACCGAAGCTGCCCAGCGATGAACTCACCCCGGCCACGGGCTCGTTCACCAGGAAGCAGAAGGAGTACCTGGTCGACCGGGTGCCCAAGGGCATGGACCCGGCGGCCGTGCTCCAGACCGGTCAGGAGACCTGCGACCGGCTGAGGTTCCTCGTGAAGGCCGACCGGGATGTGGCGGTCGGCGCGATCGTGACGGGCGAGCTCGCCGATGCGGAGCCCGCCGTCGAGCACCTCTGCACCCAGCACCGGGAGCTGCTGCGGGAGGCCGCCCGGGGATATGCGGACGGCACGTACCAGGACGATCGGCTCCGGCCGGGCCGCTACCGCGACGTCTCCCCCACCGGAAGCTGCACCTGGCAGATCAACGGGGCGGACGGCAGGAGCCTGGCCTCCGGATCCTCCGGGAAGCGGACCACGATCACCGTCCCCCGGCAGGCCCGCGCCTTCACCTCCACAGGCTGCTACGCCTGGCTGCCCGAAGGAGACCTCGGATGAGCAAGCTGCCGATAGCCGTGGCGATCCCCACGAAGAACGAGGGGCGCAACATCGCCGAGGCGGTGAAGTCGGTACTCGGCCATTTCGAGGCGGTCGTCGTCGTCGACTCGCACAGCACGGACGACACGGCGAAGATCGCCGAGGACTGCGGGGCCGAGGTGGTCACCTACACCTGGGACGGCGGTCATCCGCGCAAGAAGCAGTGGTGTCTGGACCATGTCCGCACGGACCTGGACTGGATTCTGCTGCTCGACGGCGACGAGCGGCTGAGTCCCGGCCTGCTGGCCGAACTGCGGCAGATCTTCGCCGACCCCGCGGCTGCGAAGCCCGCGGCGTACGACATTCCGCTCGGCTACTGGTTCTCCGGGAAGCGGCTGCGGCACGGCTACACCATCCGGAAGCGGTCGCTGACCGATCGCACCCGCTGCCGGTATCCGGAGGTGGGGGATCTCGACGCGCCGGGAATCGGTGAGGTCGAGGGCCACTACCAGCCGGTCGCCGAGTCGGCCGGGTCGCTCCGCAATCCGATCGAGCACCAGGATCTCGACCCGGTCACCGCCTGGTTCGAACGGCACAACCGCTACTCGGACTGGGAGGCATGGCTGGAGCATCACCCGGAGGTCAAGGAGCAGGTGCGGAGGGTGAAGTCGCGCCAGGGGCAGCTGTTCCACAAGGCACCGTTCAAGCCCCTGGTGTCGTTCGCCTACATGTACGTGTACCGGCGGGGCTTCCTCGACGGGCGGGCGGGATTCGACTTCGCGCTGGCGATGAGCTTCTACCGCTGGCAGATCGCTCTCAAGTCCCGTGAGAGGAAGACCGTTTGACCCGCCGACCCCTCCGGCGGACCACGTCCTCGTAGGTCCGCCGGAGGGTCCCGGTCACGGCCTCGATGGTGAAGTCCTCGTTGACGAGTTCCCAGGCGGCCCTGCCCGCACGGGAGTTGGTCTCCGGATCGAGGAGTTCCAGGATGGCGGCGGCTACCCTCCGGGCGTTCTTCCCGTCCTCGCCGACCCGGCTGTCGATCACCCGGCCCGCGCCCGCGCGCGCCACATCGGGTCCGAGTCCGCAGGTGCGGGTGATGACCACGGGGGTGCCGACCGACATCGCTTCGAGCACGGACACCCCCAGGGGCTCCTCGATCGACGGCAGCACGTACACATCGGCCCGCCGCCCCGCCGCCAGGACCTCCTCGTGACCGAGCGGCCCCACATGGTCGAGCGACCCCGTCACACCGAGCCTGCGGGCGAGTTCGAGGGTCGCGGGCAGTGCGCCGGTGTCGGGACCGGCCAGTACGAAGCGGGCGTCCGGGTGCTCGGCCAGGACCGCCGGCATCGCCGCGACGAAGTCCTCCGGGCGCTTGCGCTCCTGGATCCGGGCCAGGAAGAGGATCGTCGGCGGCCGCCCCGGAGCCGGGGCGGGCTTGATCTCCTGCGGACGTACGCCGTTGACCAGCCGTACGGTGCGGGTCAGCGGGACCGGTGCGGCAACGGCGTTCACATCGAGGCGTTCCGTCTCGGTGAGGTGCAGTACGGCGTCGGCGCCGCGCAGCACCCTGCGCACCCCCAGCAGATCGGTCAGCCGGGCGACCCGGTTCTCGGTGGGGTCCACCATGCCGTGCGTCTGGACGACCAGGGGGGTGCGGGAGGCCAGTGCGAGCAGGGCGGCGGGCAGCGTCACCAGGTCGCGCATCAGGTGCACATGGACGATGTCGGCGCCGCGCATCATGCGGCGCGCGGCGAGCAGCAGCGCCCCGGAGGTGATTCCGCTGACCTCGAACGCGGGGAGCAGAGGGCGGGCCCGGAAGAGATGGGCCGGCACTCCCTCGACCTCGCGCGGCAGGGGGCCCTCGAAGCCGTCGCCCAGCGCCATGATCCTGGCGTCGTCACCGGCGGCCCGCTGGACCTTCGACAGGTTGAGCGCCACCCTGGTCGGGCCGCCGAACGCATGGTCCGGGGTGTGCAGTGTGACGACGTGCAGGATCTTCACCAGGGTTCCCCTCAACCGCGGCCGGCCTTTACAGACTAGTCATCCAAACCCCCCAAGTGGGTTGATTCGTTAGAGTGTTCACAGGTCCACGGAAACGGGGAGCACATGACGTCCGTGCACGAGGCGGCGCCGTCCGCACCCGCACCGGAGCACGGCCCGCGAGCGCCGGGCCGTGCGCGGGCCGAGCCCATGTCGTGGGCCATGCTCTCGCGCGCCCTGGCCGTGCCCCTCATCCTCGCCCTGGTCTGTTTCCTGCCCGCGGTGATCGCCGCGCAGCCGGGCTCGGGCGTCCGGGACACCGCGTACTGGCTGCAGCTCGTACTGACCTGTTATGCGGGGGCCCGGCTCGCGACCATGATCCTGTCCACCCGGCGGCGGCTGTTGCAGGGCGTCTTCTGGATGTTCGTCTACATCGCGATGGGTGTGGCGCCGTTCGCCCAGGCCGTCATCGGGCAGACGCCCACCCCGGTGGTCGGGCCGCGGTCGGATCTGGTGACGGCCGTCGCGCTGATCCTGGTGGGCTGTGCCGCGTTCGACCTGGGGGCCCTGCTGGCGTCCCGGCGGACGCTGCGGCGGCGGGTCGCCGCGCGCTCGGGGAGCGGTCCGGCCGTCGTGCACCAGGGGCGGTTCGGGCTGCTGGTGCTGCTGGCCTTCGCTGCGAGCGGCTACTACATCCTGAAGGTCGGCGGGCCCGCCGTCTTCTTCACCAGCCGTCAGGAGATCAGCGCCTCGGTCGCGGCGAGCGGCGTGGTGTCGGACGGGTCCAATGTGGGGTCGGCCTTCCTCAAGGGCTTCGGCACGGTGCCCGCGCTGCTCGCGCTGCTCTTCTGCACCCGTCGGCTGGTGACCTCGCGCCGGGCCCGGAGCTCCCCGTCGACGGTGCTCATCTGGGCCGGGCTGCTCATCCTCAATGTGATCGTCAACAACCCGGTGTCCAACGCCCGTTACTGGTTCCTGACGGTGCTGGTCTCGCTGCTGTTCACCGCGTTCCCGAGCAGCGCGGCGATGTACCGCTCGGTGCTGGCCATGGGGGTGGCCGGGGCGCTGGTGCTGTTCCCGTACGCGGACCGGTTCCGTTATGACAGTGCCGGGTACCGGCCGGTGGACTCGTCGTCGGTGTTCGAGCCGCTGGCCACCAAGGACTACGACCAGACGGCGATGTTCGCCAACACCATCAGCTGGGTCGACGCCCGTGGCCACACGTATGGGCGTCAACTGGCGGGCTCCGCGCTCTTCTTCGTGCCCCGGTCGGTGTGGAGCGGCAAGCCGGAGGACACGGGGGTGCGCGTCGGTCAGTGGATGGGGATGAACATGACCAACCTGTCGGCGCCGCTGTGGACCGAACTCTGGGTCGACTTCGGTGCGCCGGGCATGGTCGGCGGCCTCGCGCTGATCGGTTACGCCGCCGCCCGTACCGACCGGCGGTACGCGCGGGCCGTCTCCCGGGACGGTCCGGGACCCGGCAGCGTCCTGGCGGTCACCGCGCCGCTGGTCGCCGGGTACACCTTCATTCTGCTGCGCGGGCCGCTGTTGCAGTCCGTCGGGAAGCTCGCCGTCGCGGCGCTCTGTCTGCTGCTGGTCACGAGCTTCCGGAGCCAGCGCGGGCGGCACCCGCGCTGACGGGTGCCCGCTCCACGGCGGTGCGGCGCCTCAGCCGGGCCACCCTGGTCCAGGTGGCCACCGCCTTGCACCCGGATCCCAGGCACAGGCCCCAGGCGGCACCCGGTACCCCGCCGAGCACATAGCCGCCGGTGAGGAAGGCGACGGCGGCGAGCGAGAAGACCACCTGGATGGCGAGCGTGGTGCGCGGGTCGAGCATCCGCAGGGCCAGCAGCCCGCAGGTGCCGACGGC
>NZ_JBEXPH010000145.1:0-21115 GCF_040611955.1 Streptomyces sp. NPDC006510
CGCCGGGATGCTCACGGCGAGCACGGCGGCGGTTCTGGTCAGCAGCCGCAGCCCGCCGGACGGGGTGGCGGCGGTGATCTCGTGCATCGGGTCCGCGTGCCGGCCGTAGGACAGGGCGACCCCGGCGAGCGGCAGCATCGGCGCGACGACGAGGAGCAGTGGGCGGGCGGTGTCGCCGACCCCGGCCCCGTACGCCAGCACGAGGGCCCCGACCGCCACCAGCAGCAGCGCCAGCAGCCACGGGCCGCGCAGCGCGGGTCCGGCGGACCACAGCAGCCGCCCGGCGCGGGTGACGGCCCCGGGGAAGCGGCGCCGGGCACTGCGGACGGGCCCCAGGTGCCGGGCACTGCGGACGGGCCCCAGGTGCCGGGCTCTGTGGGCGGGCGCCGGGTGCCGGGCTCTGTGGACGGGCCCCCTCGCCGGTATCCCCTCCGCCGCCACCGCGGCCAGCACCCCCGCGCGCACCGCGTCCAGCGCGGCCCCTGTCTCCGGCCGTGCCCGTACCGCCGCCGAGAGCCGGGCCGCGCACTCCCCGCACGCCTCCACGTGCTTCTCGACGGACCACGCGTCCGTCTCCGTCACCGAACCGGCGGCGTACCGCCCGGCCAGCTCCGCGCTCACGTGCCAATGGGGCATGCCACCGCCTCCCGTCCTGGTCATGCCGTTCCTCCCAGCGGTCCGACCTCCGGAACCGACAGTTCCAGTGCGGCGCGCAGCTCTCGTCTGGCCCGCATCGCCCGGGTCTTGACCGTGCCCTCGGGTATGCCGAGGAGCCGGGCCGTCTCGCGGGTCGTCAGCCCGTCGATGACCGTGGCGCGCAGGACCTCCCGCAGCTCGGGCGAGATCCGGTCGAGCGCGGCGCCCACATCCCCGTACTCCAGCCCGGCCAGCACCCGCTCCTCGGCGGACGGCGCGGTGGCGGCCCACTCGTTGCTCCCGGTCCGCTCGGCGCGGTCGGCGAGATCGGTACGGGCGTGCACCCGCTGGGCGTCGACCAGCCGACGCGAGGCGATCACCCACAGCCAGCCGCCGACCCGGGCACCGCGGTGCGATCCGGCGGAGCGCCAGACCGTCACGAAGGTGTCCTGAAGAACCTCCCGTACGGTCTCGGCATCCGCGCACCGTCTGCTCAGCCGGGCCAGCAGCCAGCCGGCGTGCCGGTCGTAGAGCGTCGCCAGGGCCTCCGTATCCCCCTGGGCGACGGCACGCAGCAGGGCCTCGTCGTCCGGGTCCTCCCCCGAGGGGCGCAACAGCTTCACACCTCTTTATCGGGCGACGGACCCGGGCCGGTTCACGGGCGGCGTGTGTGGCTCACGCCATAGACGGCGAGGAGGAAGATCACAGAGGGTAGGACGTTGCTTCGGGGGCTTGTCAGGGAAAGGGGCCTCGCGCGGTGCATCAGCGTACGGACAGGGAGATTTGCGAAGAACCCTCCGCGGCTCCGCTGCTCGACGCCATACCGCGCCAGGGCCGCACGGGCCGCGCCGCGGCCCCGCCGCCACCCCCGGTCCGCAGGGCCTGCCGCGGGCTGCGGCCACTGCCGACACCCACCAGAACCCCGTTCACCTTCGGGTACCTGCTGGTGCTGGTCGCCACGTCACTGTTCATGGAGTACGCCGATCCCGCCACCGTCGCCGCCGTGCTGCGCGAATCGAGCACGGACGTCGCGCACCTCGGCGAGGCCCCGCTGCTCGTCCTGGCCGCCAGCGCCCTGTGGGTCGTCGGCGGACTCGCCTCCCCGATGGTCTTCGTCCTCGCGCTCGTACTGAACGCGCTGGAACGCCGTATCGGGGGATGGCGGACCGCCGCGGTGTTCGTGCTCGGCCATGTCGTGGCGACGCTCGCCACGGAGATCCCGGTCGGGCTCTCCGTGGTCGCCGGGCATCTGCCGGAGTCGTCGCTGCACCGCCTCGACTACGGGATCAGCTTCGGGCTGATGGCGAGCGTGGGCGCGCTCGCCGGGCTGTTCGCCCCGCTGCTGCGGGTGCTGCTGCTCGGCGGGACGGGCGTGATGCTGGCGCTCGATCTGGTCGAGCTGAGCAACCCGCTCGCCGACTGGGGCCATCCGATGGCGCTGCTGCTCGGTGTGGCCTGCTGGCCGCTGCTGCGCCGGGCCGGTGCGGTCAGGGGCGCGGCGCCTTCTCGCCGTGCACCGCGAGGTACTCGGCCGCCAGCCAGGGTGCCAGGTCCTCGATGAGCGTCGTGAGGACGGCCGGGTCGGCGGAGGGGGTGCGGCCGGTGTACGCGGCCAGTCGCATCTGCTCGATCCGCTCCGGGTGGTCCGGGTAGTAGCGGGCGAACACCTCGGCGGACTCGGCCAGGTCGCTGGTCCAGCCGCGCCACCGCGGCATGACCAGGGTGAAGCCGGACCGGACGATCTTGCGGGCGGCGCCGCGGCTGAGGTTCCGGCGTTCGGCGTCCGTGGCGGCTTCGGCGGCCCTGCGCCGCCAGCGGGGCAGCGAGAGAACCAGGTCCCCGTTGGTCTCGCGGGCAAGCAGCGGGGTCGGGCGGTAGCACGGCAGCCCCTCGGCGAGATCTTCCCCCAGCAGCGGGGTGCAGAGACAGGCGAGGAAGAAGCCGAGGTCGTGGCGTTCGAACTCGCTGGTGAGGGTGGCGGCGCGGGCCGACAGGATGCCGACACCGTCGATCTGACCGAACGCGGAGTCCAGGCCGGCCTCCATGGCGCGCACCGCCGCCTCGTCGGCGGCCGTGGGTTCCTCGCGCAGCGCCAGCAGCAGATCCAGATCGGAGACACCGGGAATGGCCGTGCCGCGCGGAATGCTGCCGTAGATGTACGCGCTGTGCAGCCGCGTGCCGTCGAAGACCTCGGCGATCCGGGACCGGGCAGCCTCCACCACGGGGGCGAACGCCGCGGGCACGCGGTCCAGCGAGCCCTCCCGCCGGATCGTCCCGTCCTCGTTCAGCCCTCGGCCGCCGCTGTCGTCGTTCATCCGGGCACTGTGCCCGGATTTCCGGGACGAGCCGAATGATTTTCCGCCCCGCCCCGCCCGGCTCCGCCCCGCCCCGCCCGGCTCCGCCCCGCTTCGGCCGGGCCCGGTGCGGGCGGACGCATGACGCGAGCGCATCTGTCCGGTGCAGCTTGTTGTTGCATCGTGATGGGTGCGGGGCGAAGAGATGGGCTGCGTTGCGGGTCCGGATTCTGTGCAGATTGAGTCTGCGTTTTCCGTGAGTGGCTGCGGCAGGTTCGCGTGTGCGGCCGCACGGACGTGAAGCGGCCCCAGCCTCCGGTGCTCGGACTTGGACGGGGAATACGGCTGGAAGGGCGGTCCCTCCCCGTGTTTGCATGGGCTTCATGGTGTCTACTGACCGTTTGCTCGCCTTCGCGGCCATGTCGTTCTTGCTGATCGTGATTCCCGGCCCCAGCGTGCTGTTCGTGATCGGGCGGGCGCTGGCGCAGGGACGCCGTGCCGCGCTGACCACGGTTGTGGGGAACACGCTCGGCGCCTATGTGCTGATCGTGGCCGTGGCATTCGGGGTCGGGTCGGTGGTGGAGCGCTCGGTTCTTGTCTTCACGGTGCTCAAGCTGGCGGGTGCCGCTTACTTGGTGTTTCTCGGCGTCAAGGCATGGCGTGGCCGTGGGTCGTTGGGGGCAGCGGTCACCGGGGTGGGGGCTGCGCAGAGTGGTCTGCGGACGTTTTGGGAGGGGTTCGCAGTCGGCGTGACGAATCCCAAGACCATCGTGTTCTTCGCCGCCGTGTTGCCGCAGTTCGTTGACCGCGGTCAGGGGCATGTCGCGGTGCAGATGCTGCTGTTGGGCCTGGTCTTCAACATCATTGCTGTGGCGTCCGACATGGTGTGGGGGCTGGTCGCGGCCACTGGCCGGGACTGGTTCGCGCGCTCACCGCAGCGGCTTTCCCTGGTCGGTGGGATCGGCGGGCTCACCATGATCGGGCTCGGTGTCACCGTCGCCGTGACGGGGCGCAAGGACTGATCCGTTCCAGCCGATCACCGGTGCGGGAGGGTGCTGGGGCCACCGCTCGCTTGTAGGCGGGGCCGGAACGGGCTCCGAGAACCAGCGTGTGCTTGCTGCCGTTCGGGGGCGGTGTCGGTCTTCATCTGCTCGTCGACGTGTGCGCTGTGCCAGATCACGCCTTCGAACTTCTCGTAGGCGGGGGTCCATGCGCGGGTGAGGACGGCTTTGACGTGGTTGTGGAAAAACAGGTTCCGGCCTGCGTTGCGGCGGGTGCGGTTGAACCACAGAGCGCTTTTGTCGTGGCGCTGGCGAGCACGGCGGCGCCGCGGATGAGCTGTGACAGGCTGCCGATCAAGCCGCCGGAGCGGTGGTAGAGGTACTCGCTCAGGCCGGGCGGCGTTCCGGGCCGGTGGTGGTGCAGCCGGAGCATGGCCTCCAGGGTGCCGACCAGGGACCATCAGCGAGAAGGCAGCCGGGTCGTATCCGGGGCGCGGCGGAGTACCGAGCGCGGTGCCGGGCGGCAGGCCAGTCTCGATCTCCATCATGTGCCGTTCCCACTCGCGTGCCGCCTCCCGCACCGACTCCGGCAACGTCGCGAGCAACCCGGACGGCTCCACTGCAGGCAGCGGCTCCGTGCCGGTGACAGCGAAGTCCGGCGCCGCCATCAGATACGACGCCGCCACCACCGATTCCGCCCCCGTCGCCGGCCGCAGCCGCACGGACGTGCCGGCGAGCGCCACCACCTGGTGATACCCGTCGTCGTAGGTGACCCAGTCCCCTGGCCGCAACGCCGGCTTGCCCGGACCGGCCGTCACCTCCGCACCCCTGCTGACACCGGCGAGAGAGTATGCAGCGGCACCGACACATCCGCTGTCAGCTCGTGCGACCACAGCAGGTGGAACAGCACCGGCAGCACCCTGATCGAGTCCCCGACCGCCGAGGCCCCGCCCATCACTGGCTGTGGCTCGGCGAACGCCGCCAGCAGCTCGGAGGCCACGGGTTCCAGCCGGTGCCGGGGACGGCCGTAGCCCGCCGGCCAACGCACATTGCGCACAACGATCGCGTCCGGCGCCCCCACCAGCCGGAACTCCCACCCCACCTGGGCGCGGGCTGCCTGCGTCGCCTCGAACTTCATCTCCTCCCAGGGCTTGCGCCGATCCGCCGGACGGCAATCGATCACCACCCCGCCGTTCTCGCGGTGGGCGAAGTAGTCCGGCGCATGCGAGATGCCCTTGCCCGCATCCGACCGCCAGAACAGCCAGAACGGCTGAGACGAGATCCCCACCCCCGATGGGTCGAAGTCCAGCAGCAACACATGATCGCGCTCCAGCCAGGACTCGTACCCGATGTGCCCGCCCACTGTGGACGACCACCACAGGCCCGGCAGATGCCGCTGCCCCTTGTACGACTTGAACGCGCGTACCGGCGCGACGTCCTCGAACCGCACTGCCCAGGCATCCACCAGCGAGCGACGGAACTCAGACCCGCCCTGGTCGGCGTACGCGACCTCGAACCCTTCCGCCGGTGGCCCGGAGACACCGCGCGATCGCTCACAGCGAACACGCTCCGGGGAACAATGGGCGGATCAGGAGCATTGAGTCTGCATAACTCAACTTGACTGCCGAAGGGGAGATCATGGCTACCGATTCCAATGCGGTCACTCCGCTCGCCCTGCCCGTGCTGCCGCTCGACGACGAGGTCGTGCTGCCCGGGATGGTGGTGCCTCTGGACCTCTCCGACACCGATGTACGTGCCGCCGTGGAGGCCGCACAGGCCGCGGCCCGTGACGGCGGCGGCAAGCCCGAAGTGCTTCTGGTGCCGCGGATCGACGGTACGTACACCGGCACCGGTGTCATCGGCACCGTCGAGCAGGTCGGACGGCTTTCGGACGGGGATCCGGGCGCGCTCATCCGCGGCCGGGGCCGGGTGCGGATCGGGGCCGGGACCAGCGGGCCGGGCGCCGCGCTCTGGGTGGAGGGGGCACGGGTCGACGCGGTCGTCCCCGACCCGCTCCCCGGAGCCGCCGCCGAGCTGGTCAAGGAGTACAAGGCGCTCGCCACCAGCTGGCTGAAGAAGCGCGGCGCCTGGCAGGTCGTGGACCGGGTCCAGCAGATCGAGGACATCTCCGCGCTCGCCGACAATTCCGGTTACTCGCCCTTCCTCACCACCGCCCAGAAGGTGCAGCTCCTGGAGACCACGGACGCGGTCGCCCGGCTGAAGCTCGCCATCCAGTGGCTCGGTGAACACCTCGCCGAGCAGGACGTCGCCGAGTCCATCGCCAAGGACGTCCAGGAGGGCGTCGACAAGCAGCAGCGCGAATTCCTGCTGCGACGCCAGCTCGAAGCCGTGCGCAAGGAACTCTCCGAGCTGAACGGCGACCCGGAGGACGAGTCCGACGACTACCGGGCCCGCGTCGAGGCCGCCGACCTTCCCGAGCACGTCCGCGAGGCCGCGCTCAAGGAGGTCGACAAGCTGGAGCGCTCCTCCGACCAGAGCCCCGAGGGCTCCTGGATCAGGACCTGGCTCGACACCGTGCTCGAACTGCCGTGGACCGAGCGGACCGAGGATGCCTACGACATCCGGGGCGCCCAGCGCATCCTCGACGCCGAGCACGCGGGCCTGCAGGACGTGAAGGAGCGCATCACCGAGTACCTGGCCGTCCGCAAGCGGCGTTCCGACCGCGGCCTGGGGGTCGTCGGGGGGCGGCGCGGCGGTGCCGTGCTGGCGCTGGTGGGGCCTCCGGGCGTGGGCAAGACCTCGCTCGGCGAATCCGTCGCACACGCCATGGGCCGCAAGTTCGTCCGCGTCGCGCTCGGCGGTGTGCGGGACGAGGCGGAGATCCGCGGCCACCGGCGTACGTACGTGGGTGCGCTCCCCGGACGTATCGTGCGGGCCATCAAGGAGGCCGGTTCGATGAACCCGGTCGTCCTGCTCGACGAGATCGACAAGGTCGGCTCCGACTTCCGGGGCGACCCGGCGGCCGCCCTCCTCGAAGTCCTCGACCCGGCGCAGAACCACACCTTCCGCGACCACTACCTGGAGGTCGAACTCGACCTCAGCGACGTCGTCTTCCTGGCCACGGCCAATGTGCTCGAAGCCATCCCGGAGGCCCTGCTCGACCGCATGGAGCTGGTCAGGCTCGACGGCTACACCGAGGACGAGAAGGTCGTCATCGCCCGGGACCACCTGCTCCCGCGTCAGCTGGAGCGGGCCGGCCTGGAGAAGGACGAGGTGACGCTCGACGAGTCCGCGCTGCGCAGGCTGGCCGGCGAGTACACCCGTGAAGCGGGCGTACGGAACCTGGAGCGGGCCGTCGCCCGGCTGCTCCGCAAGGTCGCGGCCCAGCACGAACTGGGCGACCGGGAGCTCCCGTTCACGGTCACCGATGCGGATCTGCGCGCTCTGATCGGACGGCCGCACCACGTCCCCGAGTCCGCCCAGGACCCGGCCGAGCGCCGCACCTCGGTGCCCGGTGTGGCCACCGGACTCGCGGTGACCGGCGCGGGCGGCGACGTGCTGTTCGTGGAGGCGTCGCTGGCCGACCCGGAGACCGGGGCATCCGGACTGACCCTCACCGGTCAGCTCGGCGACGTCATGAAGGAGTCCGCGCAGATCGCGCTGAGCTTCCTGCGGTCGCACGGCGCGGAGCTGGAGCTGCCGGTCGCGGACCTGAAGGACCGCGGCGTGCACATCCACTTCCCGGCGGGCGCGGTCCCGAAGGACGGCCCGAGCGCCGGTATCACCATGACGACGGCGCTGGCCTCGCTGCTCTCCGGACGGCTGGTCCGTACGGACGTGGCGATGACCGGTGAGGTCTCGCTGACCGGACGGGTGCTGCCGATCGGCGGGCTGAAACAGAAGCTGCTGGCCGCGCACCGCGCCGGCATCACCACCGTGGTGATCCCGAAGCGGAACGAGGCCGACCTGGACGACGTCCCCGCCGAGGTCCTGGACACACTGGAGGTCCACCCGGTGACCGACGTCCGCCAGGTCCTGGAGATCGCCCTGGCCCCGGCCGAGGCCCGGACCGGGGAGCGGATCCCGGCCGCGGCGTAGCCGCCACGGCGTGACGGACGTGGCACCACGTACGCGACCGGTACGGACGGCCCGCCTTCCCGGCAACGGGTGGGCGGGCCGTTCCGCGTCCCCGGCCGACGGGGACACCGGCATCCGTACCGGTGTCCACACCTCCGGCCACCCCCGCAGCGTCGCCTGCGCCCCCGCCTGGAAACGCGTCTCGCCCCCGGCGCATCCAGCAGCACGTTGATCCGGGGCCGGGGGCCCTGCCGGTTTCCCGCCCTTGGCTCAGGGGCGGTAGATGGTCCCCGGGACCGGTTCGGCGGGCGCCATCAACTGCGGGACGGTGACGAAGGTGTAGCCCTGCTTCTTCAGTTCGTCGATGATGCCCGGCACCGCGGGCACCGTGCCCTTGTAGATGTCGTGCAGCAGGATGACGCCGTCCTTGCTCGCCTGGTCCAGGATGCGCTTCTTGATCAGCGCCGAGTCGGTCGTGGAGTAGTCCTTCGCGGTGGCGCTCCACAGGACCTGGGAGAGCCCGAGGTCCCTGCTGATGTCCGAGACGGTGTCGTCGGTGCGGCCCTGCGGCGGGCGCATGAGGCGCGGCTTCTTGCCGGTTATCTCCGCTATCGCGTCCTGCGTCTTCTTCAGCTCGGCACGTATGTCGGCCGGCTTCTGGTCCGTCAGGATCTTGTGGGTCCAGGTGTGGTTGGCCACCTCGTGCCCCTCGGCGGCGATCCTGCGCACGGTGTCGGGGTGCTTCTTGACGTGGTTCTTGCCGAGCAGGAAGAAGGTCGCGTGCACCTTCTTCTCCTTGAGGATGTCCAGCAGGTGCGGGGTGTCCTCGCCCGGCCCCGCGTCGAAGGTCAGCGCTATGCACTTCGCCTTGCGGCAGTCGACCGGGCCGAAGGAGCCCTTGGCGTCGGAGCCCGCGTCACCGCGTGCCGAGGCGGGCGCGGTGGTCTGCATGGAGCAGCCGCTCAGCGTGAGGGTGAGTGCCGTCACAAGGGCCGCGGCCAACCCCGTACCGATCGACTTCGTCTTCATGGACAAGGCGGGTCACTCCTCCGTAGCTGAACAGGACGCACGATGTGCGGCAGAGAAGGACTATACATAGTGCGTATACATGCGGTGTATAGAGGGGGGTCCGCTGCCGTTCCCGAGGGCGGAATCCCTGGTCGTAGGCGTGAAAAGGGGAGAGCCCCGGCGAGTGACCGGGGCTCTGCTGAGTGAAGCGGTGGGGCGCGACGATGCGGCGGCCGGACTCAGCCGTTGGCGAGAGCCTGCACGCGGTCGAGGGCGCCGTTGAAGCGGTCGTGGTCGCCGACGTAGGGACCGGACGAGGTGTACTGCCACATCGTGTAGAAGGCCCAGCCGGCCGGGAGCTCACCGACCGTGGAGGCGTAGCGGGCCACCCACAGCGGGTTGGTGGTGCCGAAGCTGGCGTTGTTCCCGGTGCAGGTCTTCCACCAGCTGGTCGCGGTGTAGATGACCGCGTCGCGTCCGGTGCGCGCCTTGTACGTGTTCACGAAGTCGCGGATCCACGAGACCATGCCGGCCGCGGTCTTGCCGAAGCACTGGTCGCCGTACGGGTTCCACTCGATGTCGAGCACGCCGGGCAGCGTCTTGCCGTCCCGTGACCAGCCGCCCCCGTTGTCCACGAAGTAGTTGGCCTGGGTGGCGCCGCTCGTGGTGTTCGGGGTGGCGAAGTGGTACGAGCCCCGGATCATGCCGATGTTGTACGAGCCGTTGTACTGCTGGGTGAAGTAGTCGTTCTTGTAGTACGTGCCCTCGGTGGCCTTGACGTAGGCCCACTTCACACCGCTGTTCCAGAGCGTCGACCAGGCGACGTTGCCCTGGTGGCCGGAGACGTCGACGCCTTCGGTCTGGACGGCGAGGGTGTTCCCCGGCAGTCCGTCCTGGCCGTCGTGGGCGATGACGCCCATGCCCATCGTGGCCGTACCGCGGGCGGGCTTCTTGGCGGCTGCCGCCGCGTCATGGGTGCCGGCGGCGCTCGCCGCGCCGGGCAGGGTGAGGAGCAGGGAGAGGGCTGCGAGCAGGGTTCCGGCCGCCGCGAAGCGCGAGCGGCGGGACGTCTTGGAAGTGGATCTGAGCACCGGCATGGGGAGTGCCTCCGAGGACGTGGTGGGGGGACGTGCTGATCCCAGGGGGACGCAGGGCGCACCCCTGTCGGCATGTAATGGTGTGAACATGCCAGGCATGACGCTACGCACGTAGACCCGTGCTGCGGAAGGGGGCCTGGTCGCTGCCGTTGGTCTACGCCTGCGAAATACTGACGGAGCTGCGGCGATGACCAGCGGCGAAAGAAATTTTCAGCGACAGGAAAGCTCACGAGGGGTGTTGACGTGCACGGGAGCGAAAGCGGTAGTGAACCCGGCGCGACCGGGGGGAGTGGTGTGGACCACGCATTCCTTGCCCTGGAGCGGGAGTTGGCCGTCTTTCTGCGCCGGGCACGGGCCAATTCCGGGGAGATGGCGCGCGAGGTCCACCCGGAACTGGAGGCCGCCGCGTACGGACTGCTCGTCCGGCTGGAGTCGGCCGGGCAGCAGCGGGCCACCGATCTCGCGGCCTACTTCGGGGTGGGCAAGGCGACCATGAGCCGTCAACTGCGCGCCCTGGAAGACCTCGGACTGGTGGCCCGTGAACCCGATCCGGCCGACGGCCGGGCCTTTCTCGTCCGCCTCACCGCCGAGGGGCTGGCCCGCTACCGCAGTGTGCGCGACGCCCGCCGTGAGCGCTATGTCCGCAAGCTCGACGACTGGGACCGGGCCGAGGTGGCCGAACTGGCCCGGCTGCTGCACCACTTGAACGCCCGCGCCGAGGACTGACGCCCCATCGGGCCGAGGGCTGACGTGCGCCGGGCAGGGGCTGACGCCTCATCGGGTCGGGATCTGATTTTTTTGTGCGCTCGGCGGAGATTGACGCCTCATCAGGTCAGGGGCTTACGTCCTCCGGGCGGGGGCTGACGCCCCATCGGATCGATAACCGACGCGCGCCGGGACGGCCTCCCGGTGCGCCGTCACAGCACCGCGTAGACCGCCGTCGCGTCGTCGTGGGTCTTGCTGCGGCGCAGCCGCCTGCGCTCGGTGTCCGCGTCCTCCAAGGCCCTGACCCGGTCGATCAGCCCCTGCGTGCCTTCCTTGTGGAGAACCGCGAGGCAGTCCGCCCAGTCGCCCTCGTGGAACATCTCGGTCCAGCGGGCCGCCCCGTCGGTCAGCGCGGCGATCGCCCGCACCTGGTCGAGCGGGGTGCGTCCGGTGACCGCGCGGGCCGCCACGGAGGGGTCGGCGGCGGCGGTGAAGAAGCCGCCCTCCTTGTTCCGCAGCCGGGTGTCGGTGATCTCCTCGGAGCTCAGCGAGCCGGGCGGCAGGCGGTCGAGCCGGTCGTCGAGCAGGGGGCGCACGCTCCCGTCGTATGCCTCGAACAGCAGTACGGAATCGGAGAGCACCAGGTGTTCGACCTCGCGGTCGTCCCAGCGCGCCATGACGACCGTGGCCTGAGGAGTCCGTACGTGAGAAAGGTCACACAGGGGGCGGTGCGTGTCGGCGGTGCGTCGGATGGACACTGCCAGGATCTCCTGAAGGGTCAGATCCCGCCGCGAACCGGACAGTTCGGCCAGTGCGCCGCCCAGCCGGGCGGTGAACCAGGGGACCGAGTGCACACAACCGTCGTCACCCCGGGGCGGGGTCACCCCGTCGAGCAGGATCAGCGCCCCGCCCTGGCCGGAAGCGGGAAGCGCGGTGGCGGCCCAGTCCTCGTTCGGGCGTTCCGGGCTGCCGGCGACGGTGGCCAGTTCGATGCGCATACGGCCAGTCTGCACGACGCCTTCACGAGCCCTGCACCCGACCGGGATTGGCCTGCACCAGCAGGTCAGGCGAGTGTCCGGAGCGGAAGGAATGACTCCGTGGGGCGTGCGGGCGGGCATCCTGCCAAAGCCTGCGCGGAAGTTCCAGCCGACGGACCAGGTGTGACCGAGGGGCCCCCGGGGCAAACTTGTTCGCCAACTCTGGAGTGATGTTCACTCGTTCAGGTGGCGGAGTCGTCGATGCGCGCCCCCTTCTCAAAAGCACTGGAATGGTCGGAAGCCGTACCAGGGGTCGGGGCGCTCGTTACATGTGACCGTGCGTCACCTCTGCTTCAAGGGCGGACGAGTCAAGATTGCGAGCACCGGTGCAGAAGAAGCGGCCTCGGAGCAAGGGCGGCAAGCGGAGCGGTTCCGGGGTGACGCCACCGGCACCTGCCGAGAGCGAGGGCACCCGGCGCACCGTGCGCGTGCGGAGCCGGCTGGTCGCCGGCGTCGCGGTGGTCGGTATCACCGTCATCGCCGCGGGCACGCCCGCGATCCTCGCCGCCTCCTCCGAACTGAACGAATCGCAACGGCTGGTCACCCTCGCCGAGCTGAACCAGCAGGCCATCGCGCTCGCCCACGCCCTCGCGGACGAGCGCGACGAGGTCACCACCCGGATCGCGGCCGGAAGTGACGAGGCGTCCGGCGCGACGGACGGCAAGGACGACTCCCGCAGCGCCCGCGTCGACCAGAAGGTCGACGAGATCCGGGGCGCGGCCCCGGCCGCGCTGCGCCGCGACCTCTCCACCGTCCCGTCCCTGCGCCGCGACGCGCTCAGCGGCAAGGGCACGGCACTGGAGGCCCACCAGGCCTACTCCGAGGTCATCGCCAAGCTCCACGCGCTGGCCGACGAGCTCGCCGAGAAGACCCCGCCGCGCGCGGCCGAGGCCACCCGCGCCCCGCTCGCCCTCGGCCAGGCCACCGAGCAGGCCTCCGCCACCCGCGGGCTGCTGATCGCCGCGCTCTCGGTGCCCCGCAAGGTCACGGTCCCGCAGATCGACCCGGTGACCGGACTGCCGATGCAGCCCCAGGACGGCGGCAGCGACAAGGACGCCCGCACCCGTGACGAGCTGAGCACCGCCGCCCAGCAGGCCCGGGTCCGCGAACTCGCCTCGCTCGCCGACTTCGACCAGGCCGCGGGCTCCACCGCCCGCGACAAGCTGTCGTCCACCGTCACCGGGCCCGAGGTCAACAGCGCGGAGAAGTACCTCAACTCCCTCACCGACCGCCCCGAGCTGTCGGACTCCGACCAGCGGACCAACCGCAAGAAGGCCGAGGCGGCGCTCTCCGCGCGGATCGACCGGATGCGGAGCGTCGAGTCGGCCCTCGGCACCGAACAGATCCAGCGCCTGGAGCAGCTGCGCGACGACGACGTCACCGCGCTCGAACTGCGCATCGCGCTGCTCGGCGGCTGCCTGCTGATCGCCGTCGGCGTCTCCACCGCCGTGGCCCGCACGCTCACCCAGCCGCTCGCCGTCCTGCGGATCGGCGCCGCCCGCCTCGCCACCGAGCCCGACACCGCCGAACCGGTCCGCTACACCGGCCGCAACGACGAGTTCGCCCAGGTCGTACGGTCCCTCAACAGCCTGCACGGCAGGCTCCAGGGACTCCTCCACGAGTTCAACGGCCGCTTCGAGAGCCTGCAGAGCGAGCGCGGCGAGCTGATCGCCGGACGTGAGGCCCTCACCCTCCAGCGCGCCGAGCTCCAGGTCCTGGCCTCCGACCTCGGCGCCCAGCTGGAGCGGCTGAAGAACACGGTCCACCACACCTTCGTCAACCTCTCGCTGCGCACCCTCGGCCTCGTCGAGCGCCAGCTCGGGGTCATCGAGAGCCTGGAGGAGCGGGAGCACGACCCGGAGCGGCTCGCCACCCTCTTCAAGCTCGACCACATGGCCACCGTCATGCGCAGGCACAGCGAGAACATGCTGGTCCTCGCGGGCGCCGAGCACGGCCACGGGCACGCCGGACCGATCCCGCTGGTCGACGTGTTGCGCGCGGCCGTGTCGGAGATCGAGCGGTACGAGCGGGTCACCATCCAGTCCCTGCCGCCGCACGCCCAGATCGCCGGCTTCGCCGCCGACGACCTCAGCCACCTCGTCGCCGAACTCCTGGAGAACGCCACCTCCTTCTCGCCGCCCGACTCCCATGTCCAGCTCTCCGGCTGGCTGCTGGAGAGCGGCGAGGTGATGCTCTCCGTCCAGGACGAGGGCATCGGGATGTCGGCCGTGCGGATGGGCGAGCTCAACACCCGGCTGGGCGACCCCACTCTGTTCGAGGCGGGTGAGCAGAGTGCCGACGGGGCCGGGCTCGGCCTCCAGGTCACCTCCCTGCTGGCCGCGCGCCACGGCGTGCGGGTCCAACTGCGCGACCACAAGGGCAGCGGGGTCACGGCGGTCGTCGTACTGCCCCAGACCCTGCTGCCGAAGGCGCCCCCGGCCGCCACCCCGCCGCCGGTGCGGGTCTCCGGGGAGGCGCCCGCGCTGAACCTCCCGGGATCGGTCGCCGAGGCCAACTCCAACGCGCTGCCGAGCCGTGGCCTCGCCATGCCCGGTGACCCGCTGATCGCCGCCGCCGAGCAGACGATCCGCGAGTCGGAGGCCGGGTCGGCGCCCGCCGCCCCCGAGCCCGCCCCGGCCGGAGCGCAGGCCCCGGCCGAGACGGAGGCCGAGGTCACGATGCAGGTCCGGCTCCCGGTGGTGCCGGAGTTCGTGGACGCCCCCGAGATCGAGGCGCCCGACCCGTACGCCATCGGCCCCGACCGCCATGAGCGCGCCACGGACGAGGTCCCGGAGCCGCACACCGCCGCCCCGGCCCCGGCCCCCGCGCCCGCCCCGGCACCCACGCCCCTGGCCGACGCACTGCCCGGTCCCCGGCAGCCGGAGGAGCAGCAGACCGAGCCCCAGCAGACCGGCGAGCGCATCACGGACAAGGGGCTGCCCAAGCGCACCCCCAAGGTCGTCAAGCCCACCACGGCACCCACCACCGAGCGCAAGGGCAACCTGGACAAGGAGGCGCTGCGCCGCCGGCTCGGCGGCTTCCACCAGGGCGCCAAGAACGGCCGCCGGGATGTCGAGGCGGAGATCGCCGAGATCACAGCCACCCAGTCGCTCCCGGGAACGACCGCACCCGGTGGGCACCCCGCACACACCGCACACAGTGAGGCGGTCGGCCACGACGGCGGCCGGACCGTTCGGACGGATGAGACGGGGGACACAGTCGAGGAGGCACGCAGTTGACTGCGCCCAGCACATTCGGGCTGAGTACCGAGGCCCGTAACCTTCACTGGTTGCTGAGCAATCTGGTGGAGGAGGTGCCAGGGGTCCACTCGGTCACCGTCGTCTCGTCCGACGGACTGATGCTGCTCTCCTCGGACCCCGGCCATCTGATCACCCGGACCGGCGGCGGTGGGCAGGGCGGTCCCAAGGGCTCCAGCGCCGACCTGGCGACCATCGTCTCCGGCATCGGCAGCCTCACCATCGGCGCCGCCAAGCTGATGGACGGGGGCGGCGTCAAGCAGACGATGGTCGCCATGGACGAGGGCAGCGTCTTCGTCATGTCGATCAGCGACGGCTCGCTGCTCGGTGTGCATGCCACCCCGGACTGCGACATGAGCGTCATCGCCTACCACATGGCGCTCTTCGTCGGCCGAGCCGGACACGTACTCACCCCCGAACTCCGCAGTGAACTGCGCAAATCGATGGAGAGCACCCAGTGAAGCCCGCTGCTGAATCCGCCCGCAGGCTCCCCGTCCGCGGGTCCGACCGAAGGCCCGCGCGGGTCCGCCCGTACTCGCTCACCGGCGGACGCACCCGCTTCGGCCACGTCCTGCTCGTCGAGACGTTCGTCGCCGCGCTCGAAGCGCCCGAGGAGCGCCGTGAGCTGACCAACGGCAACCTGGCCGGCCGCGTCATGCCGGAGCTCCAGGCCATCGTCGAAATCTGCCGCCGGATGCGTACGGTCGCGGAGATCTCGGCCCTGTTGAAGATGCCGCTCGGCGTGGTCCGGGTGCTGCTCAGCGACTTGGCCGACCAAGGAAAGATCCGCGTGTACGGGACCGGTCACGGCACCGGCCAGCCCGACCGCGCACTGCTCGAAAGGGTGCTCAATGGACTCCGCCGTCTCTGAGTCGCCGCTCTTCGCCCCGCGTCAGCCGGGCGCCAAGGACCAGGCCGAGGAATCGATCCAGGCCTGGCAGCTGGACCACACCAGGGCCCCGATCGCCACGAAGATCGTGGTCGCCGGCGGGTTCGGCGTGGGCAAGACGACATTCGTCGGGTCGGTCTCCGAGATCACCCCGCTGAAGACCGAAGCGATGATGACCCAGGCCAGCGAGGAGACCGACGATCTCTCCGCGACGCCCGACAAGGTCACCACGACCGTCGCGATGGACTTCGGCCGGCTCACGCTCGACGACGACCTCGTGCTGTACGTGTTCGGCACCCCGGGCCAGCAGCGCTTCTGGTTCATGTGGGACGACCTGGTGCGCGGCGCGATCGGCGCGGTCGTGATGGCCGACACCCGCCGGCTCGCCGACTGCTTCCCCGCCCTCGACTACTTCGAGAGCTGTGGGCTGCCGTACATCGTGGCCGTCAACCACTTCGAGGGAACACCCGGGTTCGAGGCCGAAGACGTCCGGGAGGCCCTGACCGTGCCCCCGCACGTGCCTGTTGTGATCATGGACGCACGTAACAGGATCACCGTCGTCGAGTCGCTGCTGGCCCTGGTGGGCCACGCACTCGACGCAACCCCGGCCTAGCCACACACAACGGAGAACCGCGATGCGGAAGATACTCATAGTCGGAGCCGGTCAGTCCGGTCTCCAGCTGGCCCTCGGACTTCAGTCCCACGGGTACGAAGTCACCCTGATGTCCAACCGCACCGCCGACGAGGTCCGCTCCGGCCGGGTCATGTCGACGCAGTGCATGTTCCACACCGCGCTCCAGTACGAGCGTGACTACCAGCTCAACTTCTGGGAGTCCCAGGCCCCGCGCATCGAGGGCCTCGGCGTCTCCGTCGCGGCGCCGGACTCCTCGCGCGCCGTCGACTGGGTCGGCAAGCTGGACGGCTTCGCCCAGTCCATCGACCAGCGCGTGAAGATGGCCGGCTGGATGGAGACCTTCGCCCAGCGCGGCGGACAGCTCGTCATCCACGGCGCGGCCGTCTCCGACCTGGACTACTTCTCCCGTACGTACGACCTGGTGATGGTCTCCGCGGGCAAGGGCGAGCTGGTCTCCATGTTCGGCCGGGACGCCTCCCGTTCGCCGTTCGACACCCCGCAGCGCGCCCTGGCCGTCGCGTACGTCCACGGCATGGGCCCGCGCCCCGAACACCCCGAGTTCGACGCGGTCCGCTGCAACCTGGTCCCCGGCGTCGGCGAACTCTTCGTGATGCCGACCCTGACCACGTCCGGCCGCGCCGACATCCTGTTCTGGGAGGGCGTCCCGGGCGGCCCGCTCGACGTGTTCCAGGGCATCAAGGACCCCTCCGAGCACCTCGCCAAGACGCTGGAGCTCATGGAGCGGTTCCTGCCGTGGGAGTACGCCCGCGCCACCAAGGTCGAACTGACCGATGCCAACGGCACCCTGGCGGGCCGCTACGCCCCGACCGTCCGCAAGCCGATCGGCCGGCTGCCCGGCGGCGGTCTGGTCCTCGGCGTGGGGGACGTGGTCGTCGCCAACGACCCGATCACCGGCCAGGGCTCCAACACGGCCTCCAAGTGTGCGAACTCCTACCTGAACTCGATCCTTGAGCACGGCGACCGCGAGTTCGACGCGGAGTGGATGCAGGCCACGTTCGACCGGCACTGGGAGACCACGCAGCACGTCGTGAAGTGGACCAACGCGATGCTCGGCGTACCGCCGGAGCACGTGCTGAACCTGATCGGCGCCGCCGGCCAGCTCCAGCCGGTCGCCGACCGCTTCGCCAACGGCTTCAACAACCCGGCGGACTTCGACAACTTCTTCTTCGACCCGGAGAAGACCAACGCGTACCTCGCCGAGGTCTCCGGGGCGGCGCAGACCGCCTGAACACCGCGGCAGGGCCGGGTCCGTCGGGCATCCGACCGGATCCGGCCCCTGCCGGCGTTCCGTTCCCCCGCCGTTTACTGCCCGGAGGCCGACGGGGCCGACGACGAGCTGTACCCCGTGTCCGAGCCCGAGGTGGCCCCCTGCGGGAGCTGCGGCGGCCTGTACGAGGACAGCGGCGCGCTCCGCGGGTCCGGCCGTACGGCGCCGAGCAGCGGATTCGACGCCACCGGCGAGACCTTCACCCGGGAGCCCGGCCGGGGTGCCTGCACCACCAGACCGTTGCCGATGTACAGCGCCACATGGGTGGCCTTCGGGAAGTAGATCACCAGGTCACCCGGGCGCAGCGCGTTCACCGGGACCTTCCGCAGCTGCCGCCACTGCTCCTGCGACGTCCGCGGGATGACCTGGCCCGCCTTCGCCCAGGCCTGCGAGGTGAGCCCCGAGCAGTCGAACGAGTCCGGTCCCTCCGCGCCCCACACGTACGGCTTGCCGACCTGGTCGATCGCGTACTTCACCGCCTCGCCGCCCGCTTCGGACGGCGGCCTCGTCGAGGACAGTGCCCCCGAGGCGACCAGGGTGCCCTGTGCCTTCCTCACGTCCCGCTGTTCGAGCCGGGACAGCTCGGTGAGCTGTGTGCCGGAGAGCGTGGCCAGCATCGACTCGACGGCCTTCAGCCGCGACCGGACCGTGTCCCGCTGCTTCTTCTGCTTCGCGGCCAGGACCTGCTGCCGGTCGAGCACCTTGCGGGACTCGGTCGCCAGCTCGGCGGCGCGCTTCTCCGCACCGGTGAGCCGCTTCACCGTCGCCGCCCGTCCGGCCGCCGCACGCCGGATCATGTGTTCCTGGTCCAGGAGGTGTTCGGGGTCCCGGGACAGCAGGAGCCGCATGTACGCGGAGAAGTCGGACCGGCCCTGGTACTGCTCCCGGGCCAGTTGCCCGGCCTCGTCGCGGCTGTCGGCCAGCGCGGTCCGGGTGACGACGAGAGCGGCGTCGAGCTTCTTCGCCTGTGCCGCGCGCTTCTTCAGCTCCGCGGCGGTCCCGTTGTATGTTTCGGTGGCCTCCTCGGCCTGCTGGTACAGCTTCCGCAGCTCGGACAGGAGCTGGGCGACGCTTCCCTTCGCACCCGCGGGCGCCGCGGGGTCCGGGGCCACGGGCGCGGCGGCCGCCGGCGAGGCCACGACGGCCGCGGCCAGAGCCGCGGTGCAGACCGCACGCAAGACTCCGCCTGACACGACATCACCTCCGGTGACGGGGCGATCACGGGGCTACCCCATAAGTGAGCGCAACGTGTCAATACGGTCACCCGGTGTCCGGAGATGCAAGAACCGCGCGGTGTGGCGGCAGCCGGGTTCGCCCGGACGCCCTACGAGGTCCTGGGCCGTGCGCGGATCCGGCCTAGGAGACCGGGAACGCGTAGAAGATCCGGTCGCGTTGCACGACGGCCGTTCGCCCGGCTGCCAGTACCCGGTACGGGGCGGTGACCGTGGGTCCCTTCGGGTCCTGGGCGCCGATGTCCTGGAACTTCCACAGCCGCCGCCCGTCCTCGGCGGCGAACGCGGTGACCTGGGATCCGTCCGCGGCCAGCAGCGTACGACCGGTCGTGCTGAGGGTGACGGCGGGTGCGGCGGTGCCGATCGCCGCCTCCGTCGAACGCCGCCAGCGCAGCCGCCCGGTCTCCCGCTCGACCGCGCCCACTTCCTGGTTGCGGTTGGTGGTGTGCAGTACGGTCCCGGTGACGACAGGGGTGCCGTACGGGGTGCCGCCGGTGCCGTTCAGTGTCCACTTCGGCTTGCCGGCCGGGGTCTCGAACGCCTGGAGGCCGTCGCCCACCGCCGCGTACAGCAGGCCCCGCTCGTCGCCCATGGCCGCCGCGTCCGGGGCGACCGTGCCGAACTGCTTGCTCCACAGCGCCTTGCCGGTCTTGCGGTCGAAGCTCCGGAACACCGCCTTGCCCTTGGCGGCCCTGACGTCGCCGGGGGCGAGGGTGGCCGGGCTCTGACGTACCACCAGGTCGTCCTGCCGGACCGCGATCAGCCGGTGTACGGGGGTGGCGGGGCCGCGTCCGGCGGGTACGGGGGTCCGCCACAGCTGCTCGCGCCGCACGATGTCGTACGCGAAGAGATAGGCCCGCACGACCTGCTTGTCCTTGCCGCGCTTCTTGCCCTTCTTCGGCGGCGGGGCCTTGACGGTGACCTTCTCGGAGCCGGTGAACCAGATCACCGGCCCGGACGAGCCGACGATCTCCGGCGCCGAGAGCTTCGGCGTCCCGGGGGACAGGTCGGCGTGATCCACCCGGTGCGCGGTCTTTCCGTCCTTCGGCGACAGCCAGAGGAACCCGGACGGGCCGGCGACGAAGCAGAGATCCTTCCCGGCGGGGAGGGCGGCGCTCCCCTCGGCGGCGTCCGCGTTCTGCCAGGCCCGGAGTCCGGTGCGCAGGTCCACGGCGGTCGCGCCGTTCTTGCCGGTGAGCACCAGCAGCCGCTCGTTCCAGACGGCGGCGGTGAGCGGCGCCGGTTGGGCCGCCGGGTGGGTGTACACCCAGCGGGGTTGCGGCGGCAGTCCCGCGACGGTGGGACCGCTGCGGCTCGGCGCGGGCTTGGGGTCGTCGCTCGTCCCGCCGTCACCTCCTCCCAGCGCGAGCGCACCGCCCCCGCCGACAACCAACCCGGCGGCCCCGGCGGCGAGCCCGATCAGCAGACCACGCCGGTCGACGGCGGGGGAGGCGGACCGGGTGGAGGAGGGGGCGGCGGCGCGATTCGTGGGGATCGGCAGCGGGCGGGGAGTCACCGGAACCATGGGCGGGGGCACGGCGGGCACCCCGCCGGACAGCGCCGGAGCGGGTCCGGCGGGGAGGGCCGGGGCCGGGGCGGGGGCGGCGGGGCGTCCGGTGAGTTCGGGCGGGACGGACAGCTGGGTCGTCGGCCGGTCGGTCGTCGGGACATGGCGCCCGACGTCCCCGAGCTGAGTGGTCTGCGTGTCCGGGGCCGGGACAGGAACAGGAACAGGAGCCGGGACCGGGGCAGGTTCGACGGCGAGTCCGGGGGCGGGTGCGCCGGCCGGTGCGCCCGGCGGTGTGTCGACCGGCTCGGCGACAGCATCCTTGGCGGATCCGTCCACCGGCCCGTCGACAGCGCCTTCGGCGGATCCGTCCACCGGTCCGTCCACCGGCCGGCCGGTCGCGGCCGTCTCCCGTGCCCGTACCCCCTGCTCCGCCACCGCGGCAGCCAGCCGCTCCGGCAGCCAGCCGCCCTTCGCCAGGCCCGCCGCCCC
>NZ_JBEXPH010000146.1:0-21082 GCF_040611955.1 Streptomyces sp. NPDC006510
GCCGCGAGCCGGGCCGCCCGGATGCGCAGCGCGGCGATCCGGGCGACGGCGTGGTCCCGCGACTCGTCCGGCACCAGGTCCAGGACCCCGGCCGCGGCGTCCCGGTCGCCGCGTTCCAGGGCCAGCCTGGCCAGGCCCAGCGCGGCACCGACGTGCGAGGGGTTGCGGGCGTGCACGGCCCGGAAGAGTTCGTACGCCGAGGGGATCGGACCGGCCGGGCGGTCCGGGCCGAGCTGTTCCGCGGCATAGGCCAGGGCCAGCTTCGCGGCGTACTCGCCGGGCAGCGCGCGGTGGACGGCGGCGAAGTGTTCCAGGGCGGCCTCCAGGAGTTGCCGCCGGTCGTCCAGGACCTCGGCGCTGCGCAGCGCGACAAGTCCCCGGTGCCAGCTGAGCCGCCACTGCCGCACCGGGCCGGGGCCGGGTATGGCGTTCGCCGCCTCCACCTGTTCGCGTGCCCGGGTCAGCGCTTCGCCGCCCTCCTGGCCGAGCAGCAGCCGGGCATTGTGCAGGCAGATCTCCACCGACCGCTCGCCCTCGTCGGGCTGGGCCAGCAGTCGGCCGGGGTCGTAGCTGCTCACCAGGAACCGGGCGGCCTCCGGGTCCCCCGGATAGGGCCTGGGCACCGGCAGTCGGCGGGCGATCTCGGTGGGGGTGGGAAGACCGGAGTCCAGGGCGGGTGCTTCGCGCGTCTCGTCGCGGCGGTGCGGGGTGCGGTCCAGCCAGTGCGCGTAGTCGGGTACGGAGCCCAGTCGCGCGCCGAGCAGTTCGGTGGACGGGGTGAAGTACGCGGACGGTTCGGCCCGGTCCCGTTTGCCGCGCAGCGCCCTGATCTCGCGCAGCACTCCGCGCAGCTGGCCCGCCATCTCCTCGGCGTCGGCGAACCGGCGTTCCGGGTCCTGGTCGGTCGCCCGCTCCACCACCAGCCGGAACGAGCTGGTGCCGAGGCCGGGTACGTCGTCGCCGACCGCCCAGCCGGCCAGTTCGGCCAGGGTCTTGCCGACCGTGTGGATGTCGTGGGCGACGGTCAGCGGGCTGCCGCTGACCATCTCGGGCGCGGCGTATCTGGGGGTGATGACGGGCGGTGGCTCGGTGGATCCGCGCTTGCGTACCCCGCCGAGGTCGATGACCTTGACGCCGTCGTGCTGGTGGACGACGTTGGACGGCTTCATGTCCCCGTACAGGAATCCCATGCCGTGCAGATGGGCGAGGGCTTCGAGGATCTGGCAGCCGTAGGTGATGACGTGTTCGATGTCGAGGACGAAGTTGCCCTGCCGGGTCGCTTCGACGACGGCGGAGAGCGTGCGGTCGCCGACGTCCTGCATCACGATGTAGCCGCCGGAGACCGTGCCGTCCTCGCTGCTGGTGCTGACGAAGTCCCGGATCTGGACGATGCGTTCGTGCCGGATCGCGACCAGGCTGCGGCGCTCCTCACCGGCCTGGGCGGCGCCCCGTTCCGCGTACCGGTTCAGCATCCCCTTCACGGCCACGAGGTCTTCGAGGTGGGTGTCGCGGGCGAGGTAGACCCAGCCCTGGCCGCCGTGGGCGATGGGGCCGAGGACGCGGTACTGGTTCTGGAGCAGCGGCCCGTCGCGGAGTTCGGGGCGGTAGGAGTAGGGGGCGCCGCACCTGGGGCAGTGGCCCTCGTCGGGCGGCGGGGCGGCGGTGTACGGGGCGACGAAGTACGTGGCGCAGGACTTGGCCGAGCAGCTCATCCGGATGTGGGCCCGGGTCACGGCGGCGCTCAGCCGCTGGTCGGGGGTGTTCGGCCGGAGCGGGGGCAGTTCCAGCAGGCCCCTGGGCCCGCACTTGTCGGGGGCGGTGGGCAGCGGCGGGAGTCCGGGGCCGTCCTCGGAACGGCCGCAGGTGTCGCAGTAGCCGGTGGGCTGCACGGCGCCGTCGCAGGGGGCTCCGGTGAACCGGCGGTGCGGGCAGGGGATCCTCATCGGTGACCGGCCCGGCCCTGGTCGGTGGGCTGTCCGGGTACGTCCGCCCGGCCGTGCCTGTGCAGGTCCGCCCGGAGTTCACGCAGCAGGGTGCGCAGGGCGGTGAGCCGCTCGTGCGGGTCGTCGACGGTGCGCAGCCGTGCCAGCTGCCGCCGTCGGCGGGCCGCGTCGGTCCGCGGCAGGGGGCTCAGGGAGCCCGACTCCACCAGGCCGTTCAGTCCGGCCCATTCCGTTTCGATGCCCTCGACGCGGCGGACCAGTTCGTCGGCCCGCTCGTCGAGGGCGGGTAACAGCAGCTGTCGCGCCACCTCGGTCACCTCTTCGCCGCGGCTGTCCCGCACGATGACGAGCAGCCGGAAGCCGAGTGTCCGTACCCGTGCGAGCAGGGGCACCAGCCGGTGCGGCTGCCGGTCCTCGTCGAGGCCGATCACGGCGAGGGTGGGCCCCGCGCTCCCGGTCCCGTCGTCCGCCGGCCGCGTGGGCGGGGTACCGCCTGCGAGCAGCCAGTCGCGGTACGCCTGGGCCTGGTGGCGGGGTGGCCGCAGCCTGGTCACCAGCTCGTCGACGAAGTCCTCGGGGGTGGTGCGTCCGCCCCGGTAGACGAGATGGGCGCGGTGCAGGTGGTGCCTGAGGGTGCGGTCGCGGCCGCCGCCGTGCGGTACGACGCTGAAGCGCACCGCTGGTTCGTCGTCCCCGGCGAACCAGCGCCGCAGCCGCCGGGCCAGCCCGTGGTCCCAGCCGTCCGGGCCGCTCAACTCGGCGACCAGCGGGACGAGTTCGGCGATCCGGTCGATCGGGATCATGTACGAGAACGCCAGGTCGTTGTCGGCCGGCAGCGCCAGATCGAGGTCGCCGCGCCAGCTGACGACCATCCCGACGACCCGCTCGGGCGATCCGGCCGGTCCGCCGCGCACCTGCACGGCGGCCCCGCTGAACCCCGGTTTCACCACCTGTTCGTTGCGTCCGGCGTCGAGCTGGATCCAGGCGCCGTGCGCTCCGCTGATCCGCCCGGTCAGCCACATCCCGTCGGCGAAGGACCGCGCGTACCCGCCGATCCACACCTCGCGGCCGCGCTCCAGGCTCCGGTCGAGCGTCGCGGGGGTGGCGTGCGGGCGCGGGCTGTCCAGGGCGAGTACGGCGATGTCCTCGCGGGTCGCGCCGAGACCGGGCAGCCAGCCGCCCTCGGCCACGCGTGCCCCGACCGGGGCGATGGCGGGGTTCTCGGCGAACTCCACCCAGATCCGGGCATCCGGCTCCCCCACGACGTGCGCGCAGGTGAGTGCCCGGTCCTGGGTGAGCAGCACACCGGCGCCGCAGACCTGCCCGTCCGCGGTGCCCTGTCGCAGCCGGAGCCGCCAGTCCGCCTTCAACTCCCCCATACCGCACGAGAATACGCGCGCAGCGGGCGCCGCTCCCAGTCCCTGGACATACTCCGGTCACCCGGTGTCCACCGGATGTCACTCCACGGGAGGGCCGTTCCCCGCATGCGTGATGCGGGACGGGTGCGCTCGCGAGGTGCGCGCCCGTCCCGCATCGCAGGGGTTCACCTGCCGCAGGGGTTCAGCCGCCGCAGTGGAAGCGTGCGTCGCCCCAGTCCGCGTGGTCGTTGCCGTTGCCGTCGCCGCCGTCTCCGACGAGCAGTTCGACGTACTTGGCTCCGGTGACGTCCGCCGTCAGCGACCAGGCGCTGTCGGCCGCCTTCAGCACGGGCGACTTCACCTTCTCGGTGCCGTCGGCCGTGACGGAGAACTGCACGCTGCCGGCGGTCTTCTGCACGTCGTCCACGCCGACCTGGGCGGTGAACGAGGTGCACTTGCCGCCCAGGTAGTAGCGGATTCTCGCCGGTGCGTGGCTGCCGAGGCCCTTGGTGTAGACAGTGCCACCGATGGTCAGCGGGGAGCCGTCGCCGGTGCCGGTCTCACCGTTGGAGAGGTTCTTCTCCACCGGGCCCCAGCCGTTCTCGGCGGCCGTCCAGTCCAGGTCGCCGGCCCAGCTGTCGGTGGTGGGCGGCGGCGGCAGGGTCCGTACCGAGGTCTGCGCGCCGAGCGTGCGCTGTGTGCCGCCGACCGTGTAGTTCGCCTCGGAACTCAGGCCGTACACCTGGTACTTGGCATCCACCGGAGGGGTGACCTGCCAGCTGCCGGTGACCTCGGTGCCCGCCGCGACCGAGTCGAAGGCGACGGGTCCCACGGGCTCCGCCTGCCAGCCCTCGGGAACGGACAGGCTCAGCGCGACGCCGGTCGCCGCCGTCGCCTCGTAGTTGGTGAACGAGACCTTGACGGTGTTGGCCGTGCCCGGCTCCAGGGTCTCGGCGGCCGGCTCGACGCCGAGGGTGCCGCAGGCGGCCTGCTCGGAGGCGGGGACCGGGCCGAGGTCGGTCACGGTGAAGGAGTCGAGGACGAAGTCGGCTCCATCGGGGGCGTCGTCGCGCTTGCGCAGTCCGGTCCAGGTGTCGCCGCAGCCGGCGGTGACGGTCTCGGTGAAGTGGCCGGTGGTGCGCTGCTGTCCGATGGCGGTGGTCCGGGTCTCGATCGAGTCGGGGTCGCCGTCGGCGGTGATCCGGTCGTAGCCGTCGACCCATTCGTAGGCGCCCGCGTGGCTGGACTGGTAGTCGTACTCGACCCGGTAGCGGTGCCCGTCGGTCATCGGCACGGTCCACGGGGCGGTGCGGTAGACGAGTCCGGCGTTCTCCTCGTGGGACTTGAGGGACTCCTTGCCGCTGATCACGTCGTCGATCAGCTTTCCGTTCCAGCCGGCCTGGGTGTACGGGGCGTGCAGCTGGGAGATGACGGTGCGGGGGTCGGTGGAGCCGCCCGCGTCGCCCTTGAGGAAGGGACCCCAGCCCTGGTCCACGGCCTCGAAGTCCTCGTAGGAGAGGGTGTTCTCCTTGGTCTTCGGTGCGTTGGCGACGATGCGTACGTCATCGGCCCGGACGCTCACGGCGCTGCCCCCGGCCGCCTCGATGCGCAGGGTGGTGCGGCCGTTCGCGGGGGCGGTGAAGTTCACCTTGGCCCGCTGGAAGTACGTACCGTGCCGCTCGGACGCGGCGACCTGGTCCTTGACGGTGGAGCGGTCCACCGAGACGGACTTGCCGCCGGTCGAGAGCGTGGTGTGCCGGGTCTTTCCGGGCTGGACCTCGATGAGCGCGGACGCGGTGTAGCGCTTGCCGGGCGTGAGTCCGTCGATGCGCTGCGAGAGCGCCGCCGTGGCGTTGCCGGAGAGCCGGGCGCTGTTGAGGCCCTTGCGGTCGGTCTCGCGGGCGACGGTTCCGGTCTTCGACCAGGCGGTCAGCCCGTTGTCGTTGAAGCCCGGGTCGTCGACCGGGGTGCCCTCGCCCCACTTGGGGTCGGTGGCCTGCGGGGCCTGCTCCGGGTAGAGGACGTACGGCCGACCGGCCTCGGCGGTCAGCGTGATCCTCCCGTCGGCCGGCTTGACCGTGCCGGCCTTGACCCGCCCGTTGTCGGTGAGTTCGTAGACGGTGTACGTGCCGTTCGACGGCACCGCCCAGCTGCTCGTACCGCCGGACTTGCTGTAGTGGTACAGCTTCTTCCCGCCGTCCCACGGCAGCAGGTAGTCGGTGCCGCTGAGGACCTTGCGGCCGTGGTCGTAGAAGGTCCGCCTGCCGTCCTCGACCGTGCCCCGGACACCGCCGGTGAGGGTGATGTCATTGCCGTCCCAGCGGGTGATCTGCTGCTGCTGGAGGTACTTGGCGGGCAGGTTGCGCTGCCAGATGTTGTTGTAGAAGGCGTTCCAGTCGGTCTCGCCGGTCCAGCCCTCGAACTCCTCGATGGCACTCTGGCCGAGGACCGGGTCGTTGTTCCAGACGTCCTTCTCGCCGTTGCGGATGAACCGGATGATCTTCGAGTTGAGGCCCTTGTTGGTGGCGCCGCCGTAGTCGAGGTCATTGGCCCAGTGCGACCAGAGCGAGCCGCGTTCGAACTTGTCGGCCCACTCGGTGCCGACGTTCCAGCCCTGCTGCTGCACCGACCGTAGGGTCTTGTCGGCGATCCAGCCGTGCGTGTAGTAGACGTCGATGTAGAGCAGGCTCAGGTTCGGGTCGGTCTCGTCGCGCAGCTGCTGGAAGCGCTTGGCCAGGTCACCGCTGTTGATGTCGCGGCGCTGGTCGATGTAGTAGCTCTGGCCCAGCCAGTTCCAGCCCGGCCTGGTCTTGTCGACGAGCTTCTCGTCGAAGGCGTTCGCCTCCGGGTACGCCTCGGTGGCGTTGACGTGGACGCCGAAGGTGGCACCCCACTTCTTGCCGTCCTTCAGGAGCTCGTTGAGCTCCTTCAGGCCGCCGGCGCGCTTGTTGTAGTCGCCGCCGTAGTCGGGGTGGGCGGAGTCGTGGCCCTCGGAGGCGTACCCCTTGAGCAGCGCCAGCTGCCCGAGGCCGTCGGTGGCGAGGGAGATCCGCTTGACGTCGTCGAGGGTGCGCAGGAAGGGGTGGGTGGCCTGGCTGGCGAAGTTGAACGGGATGTGGGTGATGACCCGGTCCGGGGTGTCCTTGCTGCCGGGCGCCTTGGCGCCGATGGAGCGGAACGCGACGGCGCCGTCCTGCCAGTCGACCGACTTGTCGCCGTTGGCATCGGGGGTGACGACGACCTTCGCCCAGGGGAGGTTGTCCCCGCTCTCCGGCTTCGGCGCCCCGGCGCCGCGGTAGGTCCACTGGCCGGACCAGACGCCGACCCGGACGCTGCCGTCGTCGGCCTTGCGGGCCTGGTGCCAGAACCGGGCGTCGTCGCCGCCGGTGGCGCCGGACGGCTTGTCGTACGAGGAGTTGGACTCGACGGCCGCGGCGAGCGAACCGGTGTTGACGATCGCGTAGGAGGCACCGACCGGTGCCTTGTCGGCGGCGGTGTCTCCGGTGACCTTCGCGAACACGTCGGCGGTCTTCGTCGAGTCGTTGTCCAGCCGGGTGAAGGCGGTGGCACCGCCGGTGTCCGTGGAGCCGACGGAGACCAGGTCGTGGCCGGGGATGTCGATGGTGCCGACGCGGAACGCCTCGGTGTCGCGGACGGCCGTCACCTTGAAGGTGGTGGCGCGTCCGGAGACGGAGAGCGAGGCGTCGATCTCGATGCCGGGCAGGTCGGTGAAGGTCAGCGTGTAGTGGGCGGCCGAGGCGGTGACCACGGGGGCGCCCTTGAGCTTCACCGGGTGCGCGGTGCCGTTCAGGGTCACGGCGGTGACCGGCTGCGTACTGCCGAGCAGCCGGCTGCCGCCGGCCTTGTCGGTGTACGCCAGGACGCGCGGGAAGTCGTCAGCGACGGCGACCGAGAGCTGCGCGGATCCGATGACGGTGGCCCCCGCGGGTACGGCCGGCCCGACTGCTGCGGGTGAGGGAGTGGCGGCTGTGGCGGGGAGGGCGGTCCCCACCAGCGCCAGGACGGCGGCTGAGGCGGCGGCGACAGCGCCCGCCGAAGTGAATCTTCGCGACATGTGCTCTGAGTAGTCCCCGTGACCGGACACCGTCAACGACCTGCCGCGACTCGGAACGCTCCAGTCCAACAACCGCGTTGCGTAAGTCCAAGTGGACGGTACGTGTCCTGCCGGGGCCGCGATGTCAGGTACGGCGCCCGTCGGCGCTGACCGGCCCCTCGCGTTCCGCGGCTTCGGCCCGCTTGCCGTCCGCCCAGGTCAGGGCGGCCACCATGGAGCGGAAGGCGGTGCGGTAGACGCGCGGCCCGGTGCCCGTGTGGTGCTGGAAGTGGTGGCGCAGGTTGGCGGGTGTGCCGAACCCGGTGCGTACGGCGATGCGTTCCACCGGCTCGTCCCCGCGCTCCAGCAGGCGTTGCGCCGCCTGGACGCGGGCGCGCAGGAGGTACTGGAGCGGGGAGAGCCCGGTCTCGGCGCGGAAGCGCCGGTTCAGGCCGCGGACGGTGAGCCCCGCGTGGTCGGCGATGTCGCTCAGTGTCAGCGGGTGATCGAGGTGGGCCTCCAGCCACCGGAGCGTGGGCCCGAGGCTGTGCCGGGTCACGGCGGGCGGGGCCGCGGGGCCGGTGTCCTTCTCGGCGTCGGCGGGTGCGTGGAGCTGCATGAAAACCTGCCGCTCCGTCTCGATGGCGACCGGTGTGCCGTGGTCCAGGGTGATCAGATGCAGGCAGAGATCGAGGCCGCCGAGCGCTCCGGCCGCGCTGTGGAACGGGTCCGCGTCCACGACCGAACCCTCCGGATCGACGTCGATCAGGGGATGGCGCCGCGCCAGCTCCGCCGCGTACGGTCGGCCGGTGGCCGCCCGCCGTCCGTCCAGGAGCCCGGTGGCGGCGAGGGCGAACGTCCCCGTGCCGATCGCGCCGATACGGCAGCCCCGGTCGGCGGCGGCCCGCAGGACGTCGGCGACCGCGGGTTCCGGCTCGTCGCGGAAACCGGCGTGGCCGGGCAGCAGTACGGTGTCGGCGTCCGCCAGCCCTTCCAGGCTCCAGGGCGTGTCGATGGCGAAGGGCGCCGGGGAGCCGGTCCCGCGAAAGCCCGGGGCGGTGCAGTACCGCACCTCGTACGCGACATGCGGGTGGTGCCGGGCGGCGGTGCCGAAGCACATACCCGGCCCGGTGAGTTCGTGGCCCGGCACCCCGTCGAGCGCGAGAACGGCGATCACTGACATGTCCAGAATTTAGCCGAGAGTGACATCAGGGCCGCTTTTTCCGGACCGGCCCGGTCCGCAGGATTGGTGTTGCGCGGCACCGGAAGCGATACGCCGCCCGGCAGCCGGTTCGCACATCCACCACGCGCCCGACGCGCATCGCAGCGAAGGAATCACCCGTGTTCACACGCATTTCGCCGTCCTCCGGCCCGTCCCGGTCCCGCACGTCCCGCTCCCGCCGCGCCGGACGGTTCGCCGCCGTCGCGCTGGCCGCGACGGCCTGCGTCACGGCCATGACCGGCAGCGCCAACGCCATCGTCAACGGGCAGGAGGCCACGCAGCGTTACCCGTTCATGGCCACGATCCCGCAGTGGGCGGGCGAGGTGCACGCCCAGTGCGGCGCGTCGCTGATCACCTCGCGCTGGCTGGTGACGGCGGCCCACTGCGTCAACCCGGAGGCGCTGGACGGCATCGTCCGCATCGGCTCCAACGACCGCGAGTCCGGCGGCACCGTGCGCCACATCAAGCGGACCGTCGCCCACCCCGACTACGACGTCCAGTCCAACCCCAGCAGGAACGACATCGCGCTCGTCGAGCTGGACCGCCCGGTCTCGGAGAAGCCCATCCGCATCGCCGACAAGGTGGGCCGTCCCGGCACCCCGACACGGCTGCTCGGCTTCGGCACGGTCCTCGACACGGACAAGCTGGCCGACGCGGTGTTCCCGGACCGGCTCCAGGAGCTGGACACCCGGATCGGGGCCGTGAACGAGTGCTCGCCCGGACGCGCCGACAGGACCCGGATCTGTACGGTCAGCAGGACGCCGGGCGCCATGGCCTGCTTCGGCGACTCCGGCGGCCCGCAGATCCAGCGCGGCCGGGACGGACGCTGGGAACTGGTCGGCGCCACGTCGGGCGACGGGGACACCGACCCGACCTGCGGCACCGGCCCCGGCATGTACACCAACGTTCCCGCGTACGCGAAGTGGATCGACAGGACCATCCACACGCGCCGCTGACGCGACACGTACCCGGGCGGGCCGTCCTGCCGCCCGGGTACGTCCCGCCCGCCCCGGGCCCCCGTTCCCGCCCTCGGACAGGTTCTGGAATATGTCCGTAATCGCCGTTCTCGTGCCCGACAGGCTTCCCGGACACCAGCTCACCACCCCCGGACTGGTCTTCGGAACAGCGACGGCCGGCCACCCCGACGCCGCCTACGAAGTACGGCTGTGCGCCGCTCCCGGCCTCACCGCCCTGGGGGCGCCCGCACCGCTCCCGGTCTCCGTCCCGTGGGGGCTCGACGGACTCACCGACGCGGACGTCGTCCTGATCCCCGGCCAGGACGGCGACGGCCCGCGCGACGAGCCCGCGCCCCCGGTGCTCGCGGCGCTCCGGGCCGCAGCCGCCCGCGGCTGTCGCATCGGCGCGATCGGAACGGGGGTCTTCACCCTCGCGGCCACCGGTCTCCTGGACGCCCACCGCGCCACGACCGGCTGGCGCCACACCGAGGAGCTGGCCCGCCTCCACCCCCGTATCGAGGTCGATCCGATCGGCACGGTCGTGACCGACGGCCGGTTCCTCACCTCGGCCGGGATCTTCGGCGGCATGGACGTCTGCCTGCGGCTGCTGGCCCAGGACCACGGTGAGCGGGTGGCCGGTGAGACGTCCCGGGGACTCCTCACCCCGCTCCTGACGCACGGCGACCGGGTCCAGGAGTGCATCGACCGCGAACTCACGGAAAGCGCCGGCATCGAACCGACGCTGCGCTGGCTGGAGACCCGCCTGCACCTTCCCCTGACCCCGGCGGACATCGCCGCGCACGCCGGGATCAGCGTCAGCAGCCTCAACCGCCGCTTCCACGCGCAGACCGGCGTCACCCCGCCCCAGTACCTGCTGCGGCGGAGGCTGGAGCGGGCCCGCGAACTGCTGGAGGACACCGACGAGGGGGTGGAGCGGGTGGCGGCCCGGTGCGGCTTCACCTCCCCGGCCGGCCTGCGCCACCACTTCTCCCGGCTGACGGGCACCACGCCCCGCGCCTACCGCGCCCGCCACAGGGCGGCCGCGTCCGGGTAGGGCCCAGGGGCTTTCGTCCGGATCAGGCCGGGTCAGGGAGCGGGGGCCGGTGCTGTGGATCGCAAGGCGGAGGAGGAGTCATGGCGGCGCCATGGCGACCGCCGACAACGCGGCGAGGCGCACCACCAGCCCCCGCGAGCCCGGCGTGATGCCTAGTCGCGTGCCGCTCCCGCGTTCCGGCGGGCCAGCGCCAGCACGCTCAGGCCGAACATCAGGACGCCCAGCGGGACATGGACCGACGGGACGTGCGCGATGCCGAGCACGACCTGCACCGAGGCGAGGGCGAGGAAGCCGGACGCGTACCCGATGGAGCGGGGCGAGCCGCCGCCGGGCCGCCAGGCCAGCACCGCGGCCAGCACGTACAGCATCGACGCCCCGTACATCACCCGCGCCCCGACGCCGTGCAGCAGTTCACCGTGCGACGAGGACAGCAGCACACCGGCGCTGACCGCCTGGAGGAAGAGAGTCAGGGTCTGCAGGGCGATCGCTGTCCGCAGGAATGTGGCACCGCGCCGTGCCGCAGCCGTCGTTGTCGCTGTTGCCGTCGTCTGCGTGGTCATGATGTCGTCCCCTTGTCCGCCCGGAAGCAGTGGATCGATAAGGTCTCACCAGCCCGACGACGCAGGTCCGCGGAATGCAAGGCGAGAGAGCGGCGGGCCCGGGGGGAAGCGGTCATGGGCAGGGGTGCACCCGAGTGGGGCGTGGCGGAGGTCGCCGGTGAGCGGCGCCAACTGATCAATATCGCCTACCGGTTGCTCGGTTCGCTGGCCGAGGCCGAGGATGCCGTGCAGGAGGCGTACGCCCGCTGGTACGCGCAGCCTCGGGGCAAACGCGAGGCCGTCGTGTCTCCCGGTGCCTGGCTGACGACGGTGACCGGACGCATCTGCCTGGACGTCCTCGGCTCGGCGCGGGCCCGGCGCGAGCGCTATGTCGGCGCGTGGCTGCCCGAGCCGCTGCCCGACCGCGAGGAGCGGGCCGACGGGCGCGGCACCGACGCCGCCGACCCCGCCGACCAGATCACCCTGGACGAGTCGGTGACCATGGCCTTCCTCGTCGTCCTGGAATCGATGACGCCCGCCGAGCGGGTCGCGTTCGTGCTGCACGACGTGTTCCGCTACTCCTTTCCCGAGATCGCCGCGATCGTCGGCCGCACCCCGGGGGCCTGTCGGGAGCTGGCGAGTTCGGCCCGGCGGCGGGTGCGTGCCGAGCGCGCCCCGGTGGCCTCGACGGCGGGGCAGGCCGAGGTGGTTCGGCACGTCAAGGAGGCGTGGGAGGCCAAGGACATCGCGGCTCTCGTCCGCCTCCTGGACCCCGACGCCGTGATGACCGCCGACGGCGGCGGCCTGGTCGGCACCGTACTGCGCCCGGTCGAGGGAGCCGTGCGCATCGCCGAGTACATGATCGCCATCGCCGACAAGGCCCCGGGCCTGCGGCTCCTGGAGCGTTCGGTGGCCGGAGCGCCCGGCCTGATCGCCCAGCGCGCCGGCGTCACCGTGACCGTGGCCGCGTTCGGCGCCTCCGGCGGCCGCGCCACCCGGATCTGGGTGGTCCGCAACCCGGAGAAGCTCCGCCTGTGGACGCCGGGTGAGCGTTCCGGGGCTCGTCCGCCGGACACGCCGTAGCCGTGGAACGCTCCAGCTGTGGAGCGCCCTGGCCGTGGAACGCCCCAGCTGTGGAGCGCCCTGGCCGTGGAACGCCCTCACCCGGCGACGCCTTCGCCGGCAAGTGTCCTCCCCGGGGAACGTTTTTCACCAGCGAAGAGCCGTGAAGTCGATCGGCCGTGGCCGCAGCAGCCCCGTACGTTCCGCCATCGCGTGCAGCCGCCGGGACATTTCGTCGGCGTCCCGGCGCTGCCGGTCGCCGTGGCCGGGCAGCACCCACTCGAACCGCAGCTGCCCCGCCGTCCGCGCCAGCGAGGCGGCCAACTCCTCGATGGAGTACCAGGTCACGCTCTCCGCGACTTCCAGGTCGTCGGTCGTGCGCGACCAGTAGAAGCTGTCGCCGCTGAAGCAGTACCGGTGGTCCGCGAGGTAGAGCACGCTGCCCCGGGTGTGGCCGGGCAGCGGATGGGCGGTGACGCCCTCGCCGATCTCCACCGGGTCGAGCCCCCGGATCACCCGGTCCGCGTCCGGCGCCGCGTCGAGGTCGCCCTCGTGGATCCACATCCGGGCGCCGAAGTGGTCGGCGTAACGGCGCCCGTGCGCGACGTGGTCGCGGTGGGTGAGCAGTACGTCGGTGACGGGCCCCGTGGCCGCCACGTACCGCTCGGCGAGCGCGGGGCTCCAGCGCGGGGTGTCGATCATCATGACCGAGCCGGACGGACGCCGCAGCAGGTAGGAGTTGGCACCGGCGGTCTGCCGGGAGTTGTGCCCGCAGACCAGTACACCGTCGTCCAGCGCCATCGGGAACGGGTCGAGCGCCGGGTCCGGCTGCCCGGACGCGGGGCGGATCGAGCGGGTGTGACAGGCGAAGACGGCGGCGTGTAAGCGCCGGTTCTCCGCCTCGTTGCTCGGCTGCCGCAGGATCCGCGACGCCCCTTCCTCCTCTCCGATCAGCTCGGGTGCGAACTGTCGGGCCACGTCGCAGTTGGTGCAGCGGTCGTCCACGTACCAGTCGGTCATGGCAGGGTTCCTTCCACTTCCACGGGAACGGCCCCGTCGAGGGCCGCCATTTCAGGGATAGCCCACGCGCGGCCGGAACCGGTAGACCCTGCCGATCTTGTATCTCGGCCCCCGGGTCTATCTCGTCGACATGCCGCGTTCCACCCCCGCCGACACCTCGAACTCGCACCACACCACCTTGCCGGGGTTCCGCTCCCCCACCCCCCACTTGTCGGCGAGCGCCGCCACCAGCCGCAGCCCACGGCCCCCTTCCTCGTCGGAGGCCGCCCAGGAATCGGCGAGCCGGACCTCCCCGCCACCGCTGTCGTGGACCTCGATGCGCAAAGTGCCGTCGGCCGGCTCCAGGTAGAGGTGAAGCCGGAAGCCGCGACCGGGCGGGACGCCGTGCAGCACGGCATTGGTGACGAGCTCGCTCACACAGAGCAACACCTCGTCGGCGCGGTCCTCGCACGCCCAGTCGACGAGAGCGTCACGCACGAACTTCCGTACGAGCGGCACGGATCGGCGTTCCCGGCGGTGAAATACCTCGCGGAAGTGGGGAAGTCGGGTTGTCTCGTTCACGACTCCAACGTCACACAAAGTCACTACCGTTGAGCAGCGCGTCGGGTCGTACAACGGAGATGTACGACTTCTGACGGGTCATCCGGGGTTCGTGACGGGGAGAGGCAGTTCATGCAACCGGCAAAGAAGAAGAGCAAGCGGATCACGTCCTGGCACCTGATCGGCGCCCAGCTGGCGATGTTCCGCAAGGCGGCCCGAATGACACAGGCGGTCCTGGCCGAACGGTGCTCCGTGGGCGAGGACACGATCGCGTCGATCGAGCAGGGGCGCAGGGCGCTGCAGTGGGACCTCGCGGTCCTGCTGGACGAACTGCTCGACACGAAGGGGGCGTTGCAGGTCGCGGTGGAGAAGGTGCCCAAGAAGGAGCGGTTCCCGGCGTTCGTACAGGATTTCGTGGACTACGAGCAGAAGGCGGCGACGCTGCTCTCGTACCAGAACCAGGTGGTACCGGGGCTGCTCCAGACCGAGGAGTACATCCGGTTCGTTTTCTCCTGCCAGTACCCGCCTCTCGAAGATGATGAGCGGGAGGACTGGGTTGCGGGCCGACTCGACCGACAGAAGCTCCTCGAACGCAAGCCCCGCCCGATGCTGCACTTCCTGCTGGAGGAGAGCATTTTGCGCGGCGAGCTCGGGAACCCCGTCATGATGCGGAACCAGATCCGGCATCTGCGTCACTGCACGGAACTGCCCTTCCTGGGACTTCAGATCATGCCGACGAAGCTCCCGAAGCATGCTGGGCTGGCGGGGCCGATGGTGGTGCTGGAGACCCCCGATCACGACCACCTGGTCTATGTGGAAGGGCAGCTGACCAGCTACCTTCACGAGGATCCAGACGACGTCAGTGCGCTCCAGCAGATGTATGGGATGCTGCGTTCGCAGGCGCTTTCCGTCGAGGCGAGCGCACGCCTACTGGACACACTGCTTGGAGAGACATGACCCACGCACGTACCGCCGCCCTCGCCTGGTTCAAGTCCAGCTACAGCAGCAGCCAGGGCGGTGACTGCCTCGAAGTCGCCTACGACTGGCGCAAGTCGAGCTACAGCGGCAGCCAGGGCGGTGACTGCGTAGAGGTCGCCGCCCACCCCGCCGCCGTGCACGTCCGCGACTCCAAGGTGACCGACGGCCCCGTCCTCACCGTTCCCCCCACCGCCTGGACCGCCTTCCTCGAAGCCACGGTCTGAGACACACCGACACCGCCCCGCCCGTCAGAGCGGTTCCAGGCACAGGACCATGTCTCCAACTTCCGCCTCGTGGTCATCACTCTCGGACCACTCCTTCGCGGACTCGGAGCACTTCACGGGCGGGTCGCGGTACAGCACCTTCGAGTAGTACTTGTCTTCACTGCTGTCGCTCAGGAACGCGCGCAGCTGCATGAAGACGCACGGCTGCGTGAACCAGTCCGCGTTCCTGTTGCCCTCGGGGTACTCCTGGGCGACGCAGTCCC
The DNA here is from genome assembly GCF_040611955.1 of Streptomyces sp. NPDC006510. NCBI lineage: Bacteria > Bacillati > Actinomycetota > Actinomycetes > Kitasatosporales > Streptomycetaceae > Streptomyces > Streptomyces sp. NPDC006510. Next base: position 15,214 of record NZ_JBEXPH010000146.1, read on the forward strand.
CTTCGCGCGCCGCGTCGATGTCCCCCATGAAGAGCGAGCTCTGCGCACCGACCAGCCCGACGACGAGGGCCACCACGATCGCGCAGGCGAGAACCAGCAGCGCGAGACGATCGATACGTAGCCGGCGTACGCGCGGGACCTTCGCTCCCGGGGTACCGATCCCCGCAACGACGGAACCGATGCGGGCCGACGTGCCGTTGTTGCGGTAGACGGCCAGGAGCGTGCCGTTGGCCGGCGAGGTGATCACGGTGTCGCCCCGGACCGACGAGACATCGATCAGCGGCTCGTCCACGGCGACTTCATCACCCACCTGCTTGTGCCAGCGAACGATCCTCGCGCTGCGCGCGCCGGCCGTCTTTCCCGGCAGCCAGGGCAGAGCCACGGGTGTGTACCCGATCGCGGTCTTCTGCCCGGTGGCCCGTACCTGCTGGGCAGTCCGGGGCGGAGCCGGGGGCGCCTGCGGGGGTGTCGGTGGGCGTGGGACCGCCCGAGCGGTCAGCGCCTTGGTCCGCGCCGTCTGCTCCTTGATCAGCTCGGTGACGCCGTCCGGGAGCCGGAGCCCGTCGGATCCGGCGAGCGCGGCGCACCGGCCGAGGAATTCGGTGATGCCCGGCCGTTCGTCGGGCGCCTTGGCGAGCCCCGCCGCGATCAGTGGGGCGATGTCCGCCGGGATACGTGACAGCTCGGGCTCGTCGTGCACGACGCGGTAGATCACAGCTTCGGTGGGGCCGTCCCCGAAAGGGCCCTTGCCGGTGGCGGCGTAGGCCAGGACGGCGGCGAGACAGAAGACGTCGCTCGCCGGCCCGGCCTCCTGGCCCCGGATCTGCTCGGGCGACCCCCAGATGCTCGCAGTTCTCGGCACGATTCGGAGCCGATCTCCAACATCCCTCCTTCTGCTGTGAGTTGTGAAGGATCGAGATCCTTGAGAGCGCTCTCAGCCATAAGTCTTGACGTCGGATGCGACCCTCACCAGAGTGGTGCGCACCACGGACGCCCCGTTGGCTTCACTGCCCGCACGACCGCCCCCGTCCGTGGCCCCCCACACACCTCGGGAGTCCTCTCGTGATTTCGCGCAGACTGTTCCTGACGGGCGGCGCCGCCGCCACCGCGACCGCCCTCACCTACCCGGCCTGGGGCAGCGCCCTGAGCCCGAGCGCCTCCGCTGCCCCCGCGACCTGTGAACTTGCCCTGGAAAACCGCTCGTTGCCGGGCAGGGTCAACGCCTATGTCACCGGCCACGAGCAGGGCACCGACCGCTGGGTGCTGCTGCGGGCCGACGGCAGCGTCTACCGCCCCGACTCCCCCGCCGCACCGCAGACCCCACTGCCCGTCGACTGCGCCATCCCACTGAACGCAGCAGGCGGCGCTCCGGTCGTGCTGACTCTTCCTCAGATGTACGGCGCCCGCGTCTACTTCGTACGCGACGACACGCTCACGTTCTATCTCAACCCCGGCCCCGCCCTGGTCGAGCCGGCATTCGCGACGCCCACGGACGTCAACTACGGCCGCACCTGGTCCTTCTGCGAGTTCACCTTCAACCCGCAACAGCTGTACGCGAACATCAGCTACGTCGACCTGGTCACCGCACTGCCGATCGGCCTGACCCTGGAGGGCGACGCGACGCACACCGTGGCGCCGCTGTCGGACGGCGCGGTGCAGCGGATCGCGGACGGCCTCACCGCCCAGGCCGCCGCCGACGGCCAGCCGTGGGACAAGCTGGTGATCCGCGGGGCGGACGGCAACGCACTGCGGGTGATCTCACCGCAGAATCTGATGGCACCGTTCTTCGACCGCCCGGACGAGATGCCGTTCCGGGACGTGTTCACTTCCTACATCGACCGGGTCTGGGAGAAGTACCGCTCCACCGACCTGCGTATCGACCTCCAGGGCGGCCGGGGCGTCCGCACCGGCCGGGTGAACGGGGACGTCCTGACCTTCGAGGGCGGGCACACCTTCACCAAGCCGGTCTCCAAGGACGTCTTCACCTGCAACCACGGCCCGTTCGCCAACAACCCGGGCGACCCGGACGACAAGAAGGCCCTGCTGGCCCGCCTGGCCTCCGGCTTCAACCGCTCCCTGATGCTCACCCACCCCGACCAGCCGAACGGCACCTCGTCCGCCGACTACTACCGGGACCCGGCCACCAACCACTGGTCCCGGGTCGTCCACGCCAACACCCCGATCGGCTACGCCTTCCCCTACGACGACGTCCGCCCCGACGGCGAACCCGACGTCTCAGGCGCAGCGAACGACGGCAACCCCCGCCGCTTCACGGTGAGTGTGGGGGCCTGAGCCGGCGCACGGACGGGCGGCCCCGCCCGTGCGGGCCGCTCGTCCGCGCGAGTGGATCGACTCACTCCGAGTTCCGTCGACAGCTTCGTAGAGGCGGTGGCAGTAAAACGAGACCACCCCGACCTGTCTCGCCGCACTCCACTTCGGCGGGGCCGTCGGCCGACCCGATGAACAGCCCGTGGCAGTATCCGTCCGCTGACGTTGTGTCGGCTTTACCGTCAAGAAACCGAGAAGCCCCGCCAGGATCTACCAGGAGGGGCAACTGGATTACTGGAGGCCCTACTCGGGCCCTGAGCTTCTCCCTACTTCGCCCAATAGATCATCCGTCCGTAAGAATCAAGGTTCGCCGGATCCGGTTCTCCCACATGAATCCTGGACTCGATCATGGGGTGTTCTCCAGAAAAGAGAGCATCCAGTTCAAATGTCGCCTGATCGGCGTCCTCTTCAATCTCGGACGTATGACAGCGAACCCAGAAGGTCAACTCTACGCGATTCACCTCGACGAGAACCGCCACAGCAATCACATCCGAGGAAACCAGACCCAGCAGCGCCTGAACCGCGTTCAGGACGATTTCGTTCTCTCGCCGCAGCGCTTCAGAGCTGGTCACGGCGCCCCCGCACTGGGATTCATCGGCACCACACTTGGACTCTTCGTTCCCTTGATCATGAAGATGTTCGTGGGCACTCCAATTCGACCTGCTCGCGGGTTGTTATCAAAACCAGTTACACCCGGGACTCCGATGACGTGCTGCTCGGCTGGGACGAGGACGGCACCCCCATCGTGCTCAGCCTCGCCTACTCCGCGCACGCCCTGGTCGCCGGCCTCACCCGCTCCGGCAAGTCGATCACCGTCAACACCCTGCTCGCGTACGCGTCCCTGATGCGGGATGTGCGTCTGATCGTGATCGACCCCAACCTGGGTGCGGTTGCGCCCTGGTGGCGTACTGCCTACAAAGTCTCCGACGCGTTCCACCCAGACGAGCCGACCGAGATCCTGCGCTGGGTGAGGGAGGAGATGCAGCGCAGGGAGCGGCTGTTCTGGTCCGGTCGCACCGACCGCATCACCGAATTCAGCCCCGAGCTGCCGCTGCTGCTCGTGGTGATCGACGAGGTGGCGAACTACACCAGGCACCCCGACCGCAAGGCCCGCGAACGCTTCGAGGCCGAGCTGCTGGCCATCGCCAGCCAGGGCGCCAAGTTCGGCATCCGGCTGTGGCTGCTCAGCCAGAAGCCCTCCGCCGACGTGCTCACCACCGCCGTGCGCACCAACCTGTCCGCCCGGATCTGCCACCGCGTCGACACCGTCGAGGACTTCCTGCACCTCTTCCCCGACGGCCGGGACCTGGACATCACCGCCGCCGACCGCACCATGCCCCAGGGCGTGTCCATCGCCTCCGTCGGCGACATGCGCACCCCCGTCCGGCTGCGCTCGGTCTACCTTTCCACCGAAGCCTGCTGGCAGATTCTCTTCGAGGTAGCCGCCACGCGTGTAGGCGGCGAGCTTCGTCTTGTCGCCGTTCTTGGCGTAGTGGTTCGTCTCCGCCTTGTACCAGTAGGTGGAGGCATTGCCGTGGACGTCGGTCACGAGGTCGAGGTTCCAGCGCCATGCCTGGGTCATGGCACAGCCGGAGAAGCTGGTTCCGGAGGAATAGCAATGCGAATCTCGTTCGCCCTGTGTCGGGATTCACCCGAAGGCGCACGCGGGCACTGTCCAGAACGACAACTGCCAGGACAAGAACCGGCAACCGATAGCAGCCACCCCGCCGGGCCCAGTTATGGCAATCAACTCGGCGTGACCGTCAGGGAATTCGCGACTGTGGCTGTCCGGGCAGGGTTCGGTCGGACGTCCGGAGCCCAGGACCTCTCGTGCACAGCGTTTGTGATACGTCGCCAGGGGCCCGGCACCGCATACGAGTTGTTCCCGTATCCGCAGGAGACAGCGGGCCGACACCGGCACCTCGCAACCGAACCTCACCACCAGCCGACTGTCGGGTCGTCGCTGCCGGTGGCTGCGACGGGGCGGCCCGCGCCGTGGTCACGGCGTCGGATCTGCCGATGGCCGTGGCCGGTCGGTGGAGGCGTGGTCGTGGATGTTGTCCACCGGCGGCAGGCCGATCGCCGCCCGATGGCTGTTGAGCGCCTCGTCGTACAACGCGTTCACCTTCTGGGCGTCCGGATGCCCTGGTCCGGCGCGACTGGTCCGGCGGTCCGGCCATTCGTGAGGGTGTGAGCCCTCGGCCGTGGATCGTGGACGATGCCGGTTGATGTCACCGGCCGATCCGGCGGGCTGATACCGGAGGGTGTGTGCGCCACGGGCTTCGGTAGTCTCTACGCCTCAAGCGGTCGGTACAGCAGACTCGGGGGAAGACGTGACGGATCATCAGCAGGGACCAGTGCGGGCCGGCGGAGCGGACACTCCGGCGACGGGTCCGGGGGTGTTCCAGCCGCTGGCCGAGGACGACCCGCGTGCTGTGGCCGGATACCTGCTCAGCGCCCGGCTCGGGGCCGGTGGCATGGGAAAGGTGTACCTCTCCTACACGCCTGGCGGGCGACCGGTGGCGATCAAGGTGATCCGTCCCGAGTTCGCCGAGGATCCGGACTTCCGCCGCCGGTTCCAGCAGGAGGTGCGGGCCGCGCAGCGGGTGCAGGGGCTCTACACCGCGCCGGTGATCGACAGCGATACCGAGGGTCCGCACCCGTGGCTGGCCACCGCTTACGTCCAAGGGCCTTCTCTCCACGCGGCGGTCGCCGCACACGGCGCGATGCCGGTGGCGACGGTTCTGCTGCTCGTGGCCGGTGTCGCCGAGGCGCTGCAGGTCATCCACAACGCGGGCATCGTCCACCGCGACCTCAAGCCGTCCAATGTGCTGCTCGCGGTCGACGGGCCGCGCGTCATCGACTTCGGCATCGCGCGGGCCGCCGACGCCACCGCGCTCACCGGTACCGGTGTCAGCGTCGGCACCCCGTCCTTCATGTCGCCCGAGCAGGCGGCCGGGACGAGCTGCACCACGGCGACCGACGTGTTCGCGCTCGGCCAGATCGCGGTCTTCGCCGCGACGGGTGCCGCCGCCTTCGGCGACGGGTCCTCGCACGCCGTCCTCTACCGGATCGTGCACGAGGATCCGGACCTGTCCCGGCTGCCGGACGAACTGCGGGAGATCGTCACCGCCTGCCTCAGCAAGGACCCCGCGCAACGGCCGTCCCCCGCCCGGATCATCGAGATGTGCGGCCAGGCCTCCCAGGACCCGGCGCTGCGCCGCCCGGAGGGCTGGTTGCCGTCCTCCTACGCCACTGATCTCACCCATGCGGCCGCCCCGACCCCGCCGCCGCAGCCGACGCACCTGCCGACCCAAGCGGCCCCGCACACACCCCAGCCGACACACCTGCCGACCCAAGCGGCCCCGCACACGCCCCAGCCGACACACCTGCCGACCCAAGCGGCCCCGCACACGCCGCCGGTCCAGCCGCCGACCCAAGCAGCCCCACACACACCGCCGCCGGTTCATCCGCCGACCCAGGCCGTGCATTCGCACCCGGTTCCTCCCGCCGCAGCGGGCGCCGCTTATGCCTACCCGCC
>NZ_JBEXPH010000147.1:0-20937 GCF_040611955.1 Streptomyces sp. NPDC006510
CTCCGATGCAAGGCGTCGATCGCCATGCAACGTTCAGGCATCACGGTGCGGTACTCGAACAGCACGAAGGAACTGAGGGTCCCCACTCGGCGCTGCTACGAAGGAATTGGGCAACGTTTTGCAGCCGGCGTCGCACGGAGAAGTCCGGGCGTGCGCGCAGTCGTACGCGAGGAGCGTGACCGGGCCGCAACCAGCCGCCTCCAACGCCATGGTCCTGCTGCCGGTGGCTCCTGCGGACTCAGGCTCCTGCGGTCCCCTCGACACCCTCACGCAGAAAGTCCGCATGCCCATTGTGGCGGCCGTACTCCAGGAGCACATGCACCATCACCATTCGCTGCTCCTCGTCATCTGCGGAGCCACAGCTGTCTCTCGGGAGACGCATAGCTTCCTTCCTAACTGCCTTGATCCCGATGGAATGGGCAGGTCGGTGCACGTGTTGAAACAGGCATGACGACCGATCAGCGCGCGATCACCAACCCAGCCGCCCTCCATGACCCGACACCGTTTGGCTACAGCCACGCTGTCTCGGCGCCCGGCGAAACCGTTTTCATCGGCGGTCAGTACGCCTCCGACACCACCGGTGCTCCTGTGCCCGGTGATTTCGCGGCCCAGGTGAATCTGGCGTTTGACCGACTGTGCTCCGCACTGGAGGGGGTCGGCCTTGGGTACGAGCACGTGGTCCGCCTCGGGACCTTCATCGTCGACCACGACCTCGACAAGCTGGAGATCCTCGGCAAGGCGCTACACGCCCGTTTTGGCGACAGGCTGCCGGCCCAGACACTGAGCGGCGTGGCCTCGCTCGCACTGCCGGGGATGCTTTTCGAGGTTGATGCGGTGGCGATACGGCCGTAGCGGATCATCCGCGACCAGCATCAGCCCGATCCCGCGATGGTTGGCCCGGCCGCAGCGACTCGCGGTAGCGGGAGGCGCCTTCAACAACGACCGGCCCCGCCTGGGACGGGGCCGGTCATTGCGCGGGTGGGAGGGCCTGCGGGCAACCCTCGGATCACCGGCGCCCGGCGATGCCGAACTCGGTCGGCTCGGCGAGGGAGCTGAGCTCGGATCTCGCCTGGTGACCGGCGAGCCATGGATTCCAGAGGAAGACAGAAGGTCTGCTGACGTCAGGTCGTTGTCATGCGCAAGATCAAGATTGTGCCGCGCCTCTGCGCTCCATCTCCGACCGCCTCACGTACGGCGGCAACATCGAGACCAGTACTGGCTCCTACCGACTCGCCACCACCCGCACCCGCGCGGAGCAACAACTGGCCACGTCCTTCGCTCACTGACCCAGGGTCCGGCATCCGGCATGATGTAGGCATGATCACTGTTCATCTGAAGTACGAGATCGATGCCGACAAGCTTGAGGATTTCGAAGAATACGGCCGCCGCTGGGTCCGGCTCGTCAACCGTTTCGGCGGGACGCACCACGGCTACTTCCTGCCGAGTGAGGGCGACAGCGACATCGCCTACGCCCTCTTCTCGTTTCCCAGCCTGGCCGCGTACGAGCAGTACCGCACGGACAGCATGTCCGACCCGGAGTGCCAGGAAGCGTTCCAGCTGGCTCGTGACACCCGCTGCATCAAGCGGTACGAGCGCCGCTTCCTCCGGCCGCTCGACGGCCTGTCCTAGGCCGCCGGGAGGTGCGTGGTACGCCCCCCTGCCGCGCCGCTGTGCGCAGTGCACCCCGGTCTGTTCGGGATGCCGAGCACGGCGACCCTCCTCTACCGGCGCATCAACCACTTCAACATCCTCTGGGCGAAGAGCGCCCGCGAGCTCGCCGAATGGCACAACACGGTCCAGCGAGTGGCTCTGGAACAGCCGTGCTCTCGCACCCTCGACACGGGAAGCACACGCGCTGTCCCAGTCCAGCACCACCACTGCCCGCCGGGCCCCAGCCCGTCGGTTCCCGCCTCCACGGCGGCGGCCATCAACGCCTGGTAGTCCACCGACAGCAACTCGGTTCCGGGGACGTTTCCCGGTGGGGCACCGCCCGGCGCGCGGACGGAACAATTGTCAAGAGTTGTGGGTCAGGTGATGCGTGAGGGTGGCGGTGTCTCACTGAGGCTTGATGAAAGCCTTGTGCTCGAGCCTGGCATGCCGGCTCGGAAGGGCTTGGCGACGGGACGCGGGGCTTCAGGGGTCCGATGGCGGTGTCTCATATGCTCAGCCCATGAGAGAGCCTCATCCGGTCGAGCTATCCGGGACGTTTGTCACCAGGCGCGATGATCGTTGGCACGGGCGGTTCCGGTTGCGTTTTCCTCAAGTGTCGCCGTGGCCCGACCTATACGGGACGTTTGTTCGAGTACGTCCGGGATGGCGGTCTTTGGTCGAGGAGACGCTCTCGGTGGTGGCCACCGAGGTGCCCAGGCAGAAAACCTGGCCGGTCCATCTGCTCAACCAGAAGGTCCATGGGAGAGGATGGGAATTCGACCTGGGGCCACCGGAGGCTGACTACCTCTGCCTGGAGCAGCTGTCGGACATCTGCTACATCGACATACGCAACCTTCACCAGCTCATCGACCTCCTGGCACCGGCCATGGAGGACGCGCACTTCTTCGTCTACTCGATGGGCGACGGCCTCGACCAGTGGGTTGACGAGGTGCGCATCCACGACGGGCGGAGCAGCTTTGTGCGGTGGGCCGTCGCGGGCGAGGCGTGGGCCGAGTTCCCTGTGCTGTGCGCGGAGCTCGGCGACAGTCGCGCCGGGGACGAGGCCTTTGGTCGTTTCATCGCGTTGATGAGTGATCGGCGAGTCGTTTGATCGGCAGGCGCGAGGGGGCCGCGGGCCAAAGGGGCGGATCTCCAGCCGTGCCAGGCAGAGCTCGGCCGGGCGGTGCGGTCATGCCGCCACGTCGGCGCGCTCGACCAGGATGCCGTTCTCGAATGCGGGCGCCCGCGCGCACGAGGGACACGCGGTGGGCTGCGGTGATCGCGCGCCATCGGGCCTGGGCGGACTCGACCAGTTTGAACACCATGGCCAGGGTCGCGGCCGGGCTGTCGGCCCCGCGGGTGATCTTGGTCCGCAGCTTGACCGTGGAAAACGTCGACTCGATCGGATTCGTGGTCCGCAGATGGATCCAGTGCTCGGCCGGGAAGTCGTAGAACGCCAGCAGTTCCTCCCGATCGTCGTTGATCTTCGCGACGGCCTTGGGCCACTTGGCACCGTAGGTCTTCGCGAACGCCTCGATCGCTTTCTCGGCGTGCGCGCGGTCCTCGGCGTTGTAGATCTCCTGCATCGCCTTCGTCGCGCCCGGCTGTGCTGACTTCGGCAGACAGTTCGTGACATTGCGGGCCTTGTGTTCCCAGCACCTTTGATGCCGTGCCGCTGGGAACACCTCACTGAGGGCCTTCCGCAGGCCCATCGCGCCGTCGCCGACGACGAGCTCGGGGTCGCGCATGCCGCGCCGGCGGCAGTCGCGTAGCAGGTCGGCCCAGGACTCGGTGGACTCCCACAGACCCTCGGCCAGGGCGATCAGCTCCTTCGTGCCGTTCAGCCGCACCCCGAGCAGGACCAGCACGCACGAGTGCGCGGGCATTTGCTCGCGCTGCGCGCCGAGCGCCGTCTCACCCGCGCCCCGCACTCCCCGCGCTGCGCGAGGCGTACCGGGCCGCGTCCCAGCTGTACGAGAAGGTCGGCGTCGGCGCCGATCTGCGCGCCGAACAGGCCCGCGCGGAGAGCGACGAGAGCGCCGCCCTCGCCGAGCTGGACCGGCTCACCAACAAGGTCCGCACCCGCGCCGCCCAGCTCCTCGAAGGCACCGACGGCGCGGACGGCCCCTCCCGGCAGGCGGCCGCCGCCCGTGCCGAGTCCCTGGTGCAGCTCCTGGAGACCAGGGCCTCCGCGGCGAGCGAGCAGCTGGGCCGGCTCCGTGGCGAGGCCGAGCGTCTGGCCCCGGTCGACGGCGAGTCCCAGCACACCGAACTCCCCGACGAGCTGGTCCCCGCCGACGCCGACCGGGCGCAGACCCTCCTGCGCACCGCCACGGCCGAACTGGCCACCGCCACCGCGACCCTGGACACCGCCCGCGCCGCCCACGCCGAGCTGCTGCACGCCCACCGCACCGCCGAGGACTCGGCGGGCGGCTTCGACGAGACGGCTGCCCTCCTGCGCGACCTCCTCCGGGACCACGGCGCGGACGACGACACCGAGGCCCCCGAGCCGTACCCGGGCAGCCTCGACGAGGCCCGGCAGTCCGCCGCCGAGGCCCGCCGCTCACTGCGCGGTTGCGCCGCCGACCTGTCCACCGCCGAGAGTGCCGTACGGGAGGCGAGCGACGTCCTCGTACGGCACGCCAACTCCACGCGTTACGAACAGGTCCGCACCCCTGCCCGGCAGCAGATCCGCGAACTGCCGGCCGCGGCGCTGCCCGAGCACGCCGAGAAGTGGGCCGCCGCCTTCGCGCCCCGGCTCCGGGTACTCACCGACGAGCTGGCCCAGCTGGAGCGCAATCGCGACTCCATCGTCGACCGGCTCCGCGGCCTCGTGGAGTCCGCGCTCACCACCCTCCGGTCCGCCCAGCGGCTCTCCCAGCTCCCCGAAGGACTGGGGGAGTGGTCGGGTCAGGAGTTCCTCCGGATCCGCTTCGAGGAACCCGACCAGGCCACGCTCACCGAGCGGCTCGGCGAGGTCATCGACGAGGCCACCCGCGCCGCCCTGAGGAAGAACTCCGATCTGCGCAGGGACGGCATGTCCCTGCTGCTGCGCGGTGTGCAGGCGGCGCTGGAGCCCCGGGGCATCGCCGTGGAGATCCTCAAGCCGGACGCGGTGCTCCGCGCCGAGCGCGTCCCGGTCGGGCAGATGGGCGACGTCTTCTCCGGCGGCCAGCTGCTCACCGCCGCCATCGCCCTGTACTGCACGATGGCCGCGCTGCGCAGCAACGACCGGGGCCGTGACCGGCACCAGCACCGGCACGCGGGCACGCTCTTCCTGGACAACCCCATCGGCCGCGCCAACGCCACCTATCTGCTGGAGCTCCAGCGCGCGGTGTCGGACGCCCTGGGCGTGCAGCTGCTCTACACGACCGGGCTGTTCGACACCACGGCACTCGCCGAATTCCCGCTGGTCATCCGGCTGCGCAACGACGCGGATCTGCGTGCCGGGCTGAAATACATCAGCGTGGAGGAGCACCTGCGTCCCGGACTGCCGCAGCAGGACCCGAACGGCGGGACGGTGCACGGCGAGATCACCGCCACCCGCATGTTCAAGCGCGCGACGACCTCCCCCGACACCGCTCAGGTTCGCGCTCCGGGCCCCGCCGACGAGTAAGGACGAGCAGAGGCGCGCCGGGACGCGCCGGGACGGGAAGAGACGCGCCGGGACGGGAACGGACGAGAGGGGGCGCGCAGAGCGGGCCAGGCGCACGGGCGCAGATACGGGCCAGGCGCACGGGCGCGGAGACGGCCCGACGGCGCTCAGGCCCGCGAGAGGCTTTCCGCGCCCCGGCGGCGTATCCGAGCGTCCTCCCGCTGGGCGGCCCGCTCCGCCCGCCGTGCTCTGCGTCGCTCACGGCGTAACTGCCGCGCCGAACTGCTCGGCGCCGAAATCACGCCGTTGCGCTGGTTCCAGACCTGCCGGGTGACCCACACGTCCAGCACCGACCAGGTCGCGACCACGGTGCTGCCGACACTGCTCAGCACCATGGGAAAGGCCAGCCAGGACCCGGTCAGCGTGCACAGGAACGCCACCATGGCCTGGATGATCGTCAGCGACATGATGAGAACGGCCCGCACGGCGGAGCGACGGACCGGGTCCGGCATCCGCCGCCGTGTCGCGGGTTCTTCCACCCACAGCTGCTGGCGCGGGATCTTCGCCCCGCCCCCCGCCGTCGAGCTCGCCGTCGCGGCCGGTGCCGACGACACCGCACCCCGACGCTGTTTCGTTTCCAAGGACTCTCAACTCCCCACCAGTGTCCGACTTCAGGGTTGCTGCCCGGCATGCGCCGTTTCTACGCGGGCGGATCGGACCGTCCTGCCTCGCGACGCCTGCTGCGCGGTGCCCGCCCGGTGGATCAGGCATGGCGACCCCGACCATGATCCCGCCGAACCGGCCCTGGCTCTCCCCGTGTTACGTCTGCCCCGTACAGAGAGACGAGTGAACGGCCGTGAAGATTCCCGCAAGTCCTCGTGAAGCGAAGGATTCCAGCCAACTGCCCTACCGAACAGGATGAAGCCCTGGCAGGTCTCTTCTGCCGCTTTCGCGAATTTCATTGCCCGGAATACCAGGACAACCAGTGACCGACGTCGGACACTGCGGCCGAAAAACGTCCGGACATCCCTTCGAGTTGCTACTCCGTCAGTAGTAGGCTCGCGCCGTTTATTGACGGAACACGACCCCGGCCCCGCGGGGTCGAGCTGGGGGAGTCCATGCGCTTTCGCGGAAAGTCCATCCGCAGGAAGATCGTGGCGTTGCTGCTGGTGCCGCTCGTCTCCCTCACCGGGCTCTGGGGATTTGCCACCTACCTGACGGGGCGCGAGGCCGGTCAGCTGATGGACGCGAGCACGATCGTGGAGAAGGTCGGTCATCCTCTGGAGGACACCGTCCGGGCCATTCAGGACGAGCGCCGCCAGACCCTTGTCTTCCTCGCCGACCCCAGGGCCTCCAACGCCCTCCCGCTCCTGCAACGCCAACGGGCGGCCACCGACCGCGTCCTGACCGGCGTCCAGGACAGCGCCCGGCAGAAGGACATCCGCGACGCGCTGAGTTCCGAGGACGACGCACAGCTGAACTCGATCCTCGGCACGGTCGAGGGCCTCGGCGCGCTCCGTGACTCGGTCGACAGACGCACCATCGACCGCTCCAAGGCGATGGAGTTCTACGGTCGGCTCATAGATCCCTGCTACCGCTTCCTGACCGGCCTCCGCACGATGGAGAACGTGTCGATGGACAAGCAGGTCCGCGCACTGGTCGGCATCTCACGAGCCCGCGAAATGCTTTCCCGCGAAGACGCCCTGGTCGCCTCGTCGCTCATCGCCGGACGGCTCACCGCCCCCGAACTCCGCCAGATCTCCGACCTCGTCGCCAACCGCAAGCTGCTCTACGAGATCAACGTCGACGCGCTTCCCGCGTCGGAGCGCCAACGCGTGGAGCAGTACTGGTCGAGCCCGGACAGCGAACCGCTGCGGACGGCGGAGAAGACCCTCATCGAAGGCGGTCCCACCCAGGACCCGCGTGCCGTCGACGCCGAGCGCTGGCAGGAGGCGGCCCCGCCGGTCCTGGAGCGGCTGGCCAACGACTCCACGGAGATGAACAACCGGTTCCAGGACCGTGGAAAGCCCGCCGGCTACAGCGTCCTGATCAAGGCCGGAATCGCGGGCGTCCTCGGCTTCCTCGCCCTGATCGCCTCGGTGTTCGTCTCCGTACGCATCGGCCGTGAACTGATCCGGGACCTCTCCCGGCTCCGCAAGGACGCCCATGAGGTCTCCGGCGTACGGCTGCCGAGTGTCATGCGCCGGCTCGCCGCCGGGGAACAGGTCGACGTCGAGACGGAAGCCCCGCACCTCCAGTACGAACGGGACGAGATCGGCCAGGTCGGCCAGGCCCTCAACACCCTGCAACGGGCGGCCGTCGAAGCCGCCGTCAAGCAGGCGGACATGCGACGCGGCGTGTCCGAGGTCTTCGTCAATCTCGCCCGCCGCAACCAGGTGCTGCTGCACCGGCAGCTGACGCTCCTGGACACGATGGAGCGCCGCACCGAGAACACCGAAGAACTCGCGGACCTCTTCCGCCTCGACCACCTGACCACCCGCATGCGTCGCCATGCCGAAGGTCTGGTGATCCTCTCCGGTGCGGCCCCCTCCCGCCAGTGGCGCAAGCCGATCCAGCTGATGGACGTGGTGCGGGCGGCGGTCGCGGAGGTCGAGGACTACGAACGGATCGAGGTCCGCCGGCTGGCCCGGATCGGTGTGGGCGGACCCGCCGTCGCCGACCTCACCCACCTGATCGCCGAACTCCTGGAGAACGCGACCGTGTTCTCGCCCCCGCACACCGCGGTCCAGGTGCTCGGCGAACGCGTCGCCAACGGCTTCACGCTCGAAATCCACGACCGGGGCCTCGGCATGGCGCCCGACATCCTCCTGGACGCCAATCTCAGGCTCGCCGAGACCCCCGAGTTCGAGCTCTCCGACACCGACCGGCTCGGCCTGTTCGTGGTCAGCCGTCTCGCCCAGCGCCAGAATGTCCGCGTCTCGCTGCAGACCTCTCCGTACGGTGGCACGACCGCCGTCGTCTTCATCCCGGCGGCGCTGCTCACCGACGCCCCGGACACCCACGGCACCGGATTCCGTCTCGACCGCCGGGCCGAGCGGGCGATCGGCAGCGGTGGCAGGGCGGCCGGCGAAGCGTCCGGCAGTGGCCAGGACCGCAGGGACGGCACACCGGACCGCCGGGCCACCGGCAGGTCCTCGGGCCTCGCCCCCGTTCCGACCGGCCTGGTGGACCCGGCCCTCCTGGACGGGCCCGTCGAGCTCGAAGGACCCGTCGGAACGCTGGGCTTCGAGAGCGACCCGCTGCTCGACCCCCTGCTGGGCGGCGCCTCGGACATCGACGACAGCGAGAGCGAACGCGGCGGCATCTTCCGCGCCCGCGACCTCCGGCGCGAGGCCGACCGCGAACAGCACCAGCAGGCCACCGACCAGGGGACGGAACCGGCGGCCGGTGTACGGCCGATGCGCCCCGCCGGCCCGGTGCCGCTGCCCCGCCGCAAACCGCCGACCCTGGTCACCGACAATGGCCGCCGGGTCGACGAGGAGGGCCGCGCCCATCCTGCGAACGCCGAGCACGACGTTCCGCCGGGCGCGGCCGACACGACCGGGCCCGGTGCCGACAGCACGCCCACCGAACCCCGGCAGCCCACCGGCTTCCGGAGACCCACCGGGCCCGCCGCACCCGAGGAGTCCGCGCCCCCCGGAGCCCCGAGCACCCGGGAAACCGTGGGCGGCCTGCCGCGCCGCATCCGGCAGGCCAGTCTCGCCCCGCAACTGCGCGAGGAATCGGGTGCCCGCGATGCCGAGCCGGCCCGAACGGAACCGGATCAGGACTTCGAGCGTGATGCGGAAGAAGTGCGCAGCCGGATGGCTTCGCTCCAACGCGGCTGGCAGCGCGGCCGTCGGCAGAACGCCGAGGACGCGACCGGCCCCGGTGACACAGCACCAGGAATCACTCCGGGAGGGGACGGTCGATGACCGCACCGAACGTCGCAGCAAACAACGCCGCACGCCAGGGCTCCGGCCAGCTCAACTGGCTCCTCGACGAACTCGTCGAACGCGTCGCCAGCATCCACAAGGCGCTGGTGCTCTCCAGCGACGGCCTCGCCACCGGCACGTCGAAGGACCTGACCCGCGAGGACAGCGAACATCTGGCGGCAGTCGCCTCCGGATTCCACAGCCTCGCCAAGGGCGTCGGGCGGCACTTCGACGCCGGCCGGGTCCGCCAGACCGTCGTCGAACTCGACGAGGCGTTCCTGTTCGTCACGGCGGCCGGTGACGGCAGCTGTCTCGCGGTGCTGGCCGACGCCGACTCGGACGTGGGCCAGGTCGCGTACGAGATGACGCTGATGGTCAAGCGCGTCGGCGCACACCTGGCCAACGCCCCCCGGACGACCGGTCTGTCCGCCGGGGGGTGAGTGGACGGTGAGCGCTGACTCCTCCAGATCTCCGGCAACGCCCACCGACCCGCAGGCCTCGCGCTGGTACGACGCCGATGCGGGACCGGTGGTCCGTCCGTACGCGATGACCCGGGGCCGAACCAGCAGCGCCTCCCGCCATCGGCTCGACCTGATCGCGGTCGTCGTCCCCGAACCCGAGGCCGACGACCACGGCCGGGACCAGACGCTCTCCCCGGAACACGTGGAGATCATCGAACTCTGCAGTGGCATGCCCCAGTCGATCGCGGAGCTCGCGGCCGGCCTGGATCTCCCCGTCGGGGTGGTCCGGGTGCTGGTCGGTGACCTCGTCGAGGACGAGCTGGTGCATGTAACCCGTCCCGTTCCGCCGGCCGAGCTGCCGGACGTGAACATTCTTCGCGAGGTGATCAATGGCCTTCGGGCGCTCTAGCCGCAAGAAGCGGCCCGTTGAGCCCGTTACCCTGAAAATCCTGGTGGCGGGCGGCTTCGGAGTGGGCAAGACGACTCTGGTGGGCGCGGTCAGCGAGATCAGGCCGCTGCGTACGGAGGAGAGACTCAGCGAGGCGGGCCGCCCGGTGGACGACCTGGCGGGCGTGGAGGCGAAGACCACCACCACGGTGGCCATGGACTTCGGCCGGATCACCGTCCGCGAGGACCTGGTGCTGTACCTCTTCGGCACCCCGGGACAGGACCGATTCTGGTTCCTGTGGGACGAACTGGCCCAGGGCGCGCTCGGGGCCGTCGTGCTCGCGGACACCCGGCGGCTGGAGGACTGCTTCGCGGCCGTCGACTACTTCGAGCGCCGCGCCATTCCGTTCACCGTCGCCGTCAACTGTTTCGAGGGAGCGGACAAGTTCCCCACCAAGACGGTGCAGGCGGCGCTGGACCTCGACCCGGAGGTGCCCGTGCTCATGTGCGACGCGCGCGACCGTGCCTCCGTACGGGATGTGCTGGTGGCCGTCGTCGAGCACGCCGTGGCCCGTGCGGGCCGGAGGCGCGAGCCCGCCGCGACGTAGCCGACACGGCCCGCACCCCCGCCGACCGGGGTACGGGCCGTGCGTCGTCGCGTGACTTGAGCAAGGAGTTTTCTCCCGCCGTGACGGACCGTCAGGACTCCTGACGACGGCCGTTCCCGGCGAGCCATTCGGCGGCGGTCTCCGCCAGTTCCCGGTCGCGGCCCGCCAGCATCATCCGGATCATCTGCACATCGCCGCGCAGCGACCAGGCGGGATGCCCGAAGGTGGCCGGATTGTTCTTCTCGATCAGGAAGTGCGCGGGCCAGGCGGTCCCGTACCCGATCAGCGGCAGCGCGGCCGCGTACCTCTTGCGCCCCCGTGCCAGACCGTAGGCGGTGACCGCGAGCCCGGTCAGAGTGCCGGTCAGATGGACCCACCGGGTCGCGGCCCTGGAGTGCATCGCCACGTAGTAGGGCCAGAACTCCTCGTACGAATCGAACGTCTGCTGTGACATACGGGCACCGTAATGGCTCGGAACGCAACCGGAAACGGCCGGTCCGCGTCGGAGAGGAGAAGTGGGCGGCCGGGGTCCACGGGGGTGGTCCCGGCCGACCCGCTTCGGCGTAGCGGCGTCAGTGCCCCGCGACGGACCGCCGGGCCACCGGGAAGTCGAAATAGGTGTCCGGGAACAGCTCGGGCTTGAAGGTGTAGTGCCACCATTCCTCGGCCAGATTCACGAAGCCCGCGTCCGTGAGCGTCTTCTTCAGGAACTGCCGATTGGCGCGCTGCGCCCCCTGGACGCGCGGGTCGTCGGTGTGGGAGAGCGTGTCGAAGCAGTCGAACCCGGTGCCCATGTCCACGGAGTTGTCCGGGAACCGCTCGGCCGCGGGCGCGTAGCAGGGCACCGGTCGGTCGCCGGGCCGGTACGGCGGGGTCGGTGCTGCGGGCAGCTTCACCAGCGTCAGGTCTACGGTGCTGCCGCGGCTGTGCCCCGACTTCTCCGCGATGTAACCGTCGGCGAACAGCCGCGTCTTGTCGACCCGGGGGTAGAACTCGCCCTTCATGGTCTCGTCGTCGAGATCCTTCGCCCACCGTACGAAGTGGTCGACCGCCCGCTGCGGCCGGTAGCAGTCGTACACCTTCAGCGAGTACCCCTGGCGCAGCAGCCAGGTCTGCGCGTCATGCAGTGCCCGGGCCGCGGGCCGGGTCAGGATGCAGAGCGGCTTGCGGTAGCCGTCCACCGGGACGCCCATGAAGTTGTGGACGGTGGGGTAGCGCATCTCCTGGATGATCGTCGGATCCACCGAGCTCAGCGCGACGAACTCCTCGGGCGCCTTCGGCTCGGGCCTCGCCCCGGCCGTGGGGGCGGCGGCGGTGACGGCGAGCAGGGCGGCGGCAGCGGCCGCCAGGACACGGAAAGCGGAAGCAAGACCTGTCATGGGCACATAATCCAGCAGTACGGGGGAGTCCGCCGGAGGATCGGATACAGTCCGCGCGTGTCTGCGCCGGAGAGCAAGTCAGTGAGCAAGCCCGAGAGCAACCCCGAGACGTCGGCCAAGGACTCCCACTGCGGCAGCTGCGGAGCGCCCTACGCCGCATCCGTCACCTGGCCCCGCACCTGCACCGCCTGCGGCAGCACCGCCTACCGCAACCCACTGCCGGTCGCCGTGGCCCTCCTCCCCGTCACCGACCGGGACGGCACCGGCCTCGTGGTGATCACCCGCACCATCCCGCCCCACCGCGGCGGCCTCGCCCTCCCCGGCGGCTACATCGACCACGACGAGGACTGGAAACACGCGGTCGTGCGGGAACTGAGCGAGGAGACCGGCATCGGAGCCGACGAACGGGAGGTCCGCCTCGCCGACGCCCTCAGTGCCCCGGACGGCCACCTGCTTCTCTTCGGCCTCCTCCCGGAACGCCCCGCAGCCGCCCTCCCGCCCTCCCGTCCCACTGACGAGACCTCCGGCTTCCGACTGCTCCGGGCCCCCACCGAGCTCGCGTTCCCGCTGCACACCCGCGCCGTCCGCACCTGGTTCGACGGCGGCTACCGCTGAGCGGCACCGCGGCCCGCCCGGAGCCGTGACCGGCAGAGCCCGCCGCGGAACGCCCCTCCGGAAGGCTGCCCTCCGGGAGGGGCGCTACAGCCCGCGCACCCGCACCGGATACCCCACCGGCCCCTCCTCACCCTCCCGCTCGACCACGACCCGCCCGTCCACCAACCGCGACGTGTACCGCTCCACCTCCGCCCGTTCCCAGCCGTCCCCCGCATCCCCGACCACCAGCCCGCCCCCGCTGCGCCCCGCCGCCGGAGCCCACACCTCCAGCTCCACACCACCGTCCGCCCCCCGCACCGGCAGCACCGAACCCGCCCGCGCCAACACCGGCACCCGCGACAGCGGCGCATCGAGCAGCACCTGCCCCGGCCCTTCGTACACCTCACCGGTCGCCGTGTCGTACCAACGCCCTCGCGGCAACCGCACCGCCCGGCGATCCGCGCCACTCTCCAGCACCGGAGCCACCAGCAGGGCGTCACCCAGCAGGAACGCGTCCTCGCACTCCCGCAACGACCGGTCCCCGGGCGCACGCCACCAGAGCGGCCGCACGTACGGGGCACCGGTCAGCCCGGCCAGCCGCGACAGCGTCACGAAGTACGGGTGCAGCCGCTCCCGCTCCTCCAGCACCGCCCGGGCGTGCTCCAGCACCCGGGGCCCGAACTCCCACGGCTCCCGCCGCCCCGCGTCGATCGCCGCATGGGTACGGAACAACGGCAGATACGCACCCAGCTGGAACCATCGCAGATACAGCTCCGGCGACGGCAACCCGTCGAACCCGCCCACATCGGGCCCCGAATACGGCACCCCGCACAGACCCAGCCCCAGCACCAGCGCCAACGAGGCCCGCAGCCCCGGCCAGCCGGTCGCCACATCACCGGACCAGGTGCCCCCGTACCGCTGCATCCCCGCCCAGCCGGAACGCGAGAACAGGAACGGGCGCTCCTGGGGCCGCAGCCGGCGCAGCCCTTCGTACCCGGCACGCGCCATCGCGAGCCCGTACA
Source organism: Streptomyces sp. NPDC006510 (assembly GCF_040611955.1). Lineage (NCBI taxonomy): Bacteria > Bacillati > Actinomycetota > Actinomycetes > Kitasatosporales > Streptomycetaceae > Streptomyces > Streptomyces sp. NPDC006510. Next base: position 13,632 of record NZ_JBEXPH010000147.1, read on the forward strand.
CATTGTGGGCCTCGCGGTGATCACCCCCGCGGCCCTCCAGAACGTGCCGCGCCGACCGCGGCAGCGTCGGATCCCCGAAGGCCGCGAACGACACCGGCTCGTTCATGTCGTGCCACACACCGGAGAACCCCTGCGCCAGCCGCTCCTCGTACAGACCGCCCCACCACTGGCGCACCCGCGGATCGGTGAAGTCCGGGAACACGCACTCGCCCGGCCACATCTCCCCGCGCACCACACGCCCCCGCGCGTCCCGGACGAACGCCCCGCCCTCCCCGACCGCCGTCCCCGCGTCGAACACCGCGTCCCCCGGCTCCGCCTTCACCGCGGGATCGACGATCGACACCAACCGCACACCTTCCTCCCGCAACTCCTTCGCCAGGCCCGGCAGATCGGGAAAACGCCGGTGATCGACCGTGAACACCCGGTGCGCGTCGTAGTGGTCGATGTCCAGATGCAGTACGGACAGCGGCAGCCCCCGCTCCCGGTAACCGGCGACGACCCGCCGCACCTCCCGCTCACTCCCGAACCCCCACCGGGCGTGCTGCGGCCCCAGCGCCCAGGACGGCGGCACCGCCGGCGCACCCGTGAGAGCCGTCCAGCCCTGCAGCACCCGGGCCGGCGTACCCGTCACCACCCAGCAGCGCAACGGCCCCCCGTCCATCCGCACCTCGCACATCCCCGGCCGGTCGTGGCCGGAGCCCGCCCCCTCCTCGCCCTCGCGCAGAGTCACCCGCCCCGACCAGGTGTTGTCGTGGAACATCAGATGCGTCCCCGCGTCGCAGACCACGAGCTGCACCGGCATCGTCAGATACAGCGGATCGTCACCGGGCCCGAAGCGCCCACCCGGATCGGTGTTCCACAGCCCGTACACACCGTCCCGCAGCCGCGGCCCCGACGCCCGACCGCCGAGCCCGAAGAACCGGGCGTCCGCCGGAACCTCGGAACGCTGCACCCACCGGGCACCACCACCCGCCACCGGCTCCCACCAGCGCGGCGGCAGCTCGCGCCGGAGCACCACCCCGCCGGGAGTACGCAGCTCCACGGCCCCGTGCCGCGATACCGCGACGGTCAGCCGCTCCGAGACCACCTGCCAGCCACCGTCCTTGTCCGGCTCCAGCTCGGCCCGCGGATCCGGCTCGGGCGCCGCACCGGGCAGCGCGTACGACGGCAACGGCTCCGCCCCGTCCCAGCCCCAGAACACCGCACCGCCCACCGCCACCCGCACCCGCAACTCCGAACGGGCGAACCGCACCACACCCCCGCCCGGCTCCGGCTCCGCCCCCACCACCAGGCCGGGCACACGCGCCCGCTCCGCACCACGCCGGGGCAGCGCCCGCGCATCCGCACTCCGGCGCCGCCAGGAGGAGCGCACCGCGCGCAGCCCCCGCACCGAACCGAGCATCTTCACCGAGCGCACCAGGTCACGACCGTCCATGCGGCTCACCCTGCCATCCGGCGGGGCGGGTGCGGGCTGCGTTCAACTTCCGTTCACCCGTGTCCGGACCACATGTCCGGACACGCGACCGTGGGTGGGGAACCCTGGTGCGAAAGACGATCACATGGCATCGTCCGTAACAGCCGTCGCGCGCACACCCCAGCATGTGCGCGCGACCCACGCCCGTCCCGCGTACCCGTACAGCCAGGGAGCCGCCCCATGACCGCCGCAGCCAACGAAGCCCCCCTCTGGCAGCCCGGCCCCGACCGCATCGCGGCCGCCGCCGTCACCCGCTTCCAGAGCTGGGCCTCCCAGCGCTACGGAGCACCGGCCGAGGGCGGCTACCTGGCACTGCACCAATGGTCCGTCGACGAACTCGACACCTTCTGGCAGGCCGTGGCCGACTGGTTCGACGTACGGTTCTCCACCCCGTACGAGACCGTCATCGCCGACCGCACCATGCCCGGCGCCCAGTGGTTCCCCGGCGCCACCCTCAACTACGCCGAACACGCGCTGCGCACCGCCGAGGACCCGCTGCGCGCGGACGCCCCCGCCCTGCTCCACGTCGACGAGACCCACACCCAGGTCCCCGTCTCCTGGTCCGAACTCCGCCGCCGGGTCGGCTCGCTCGCCGCCGAACTCCGCGCCCTCGGCATCACCCCCGGCGACCGCGTCAGCGGCTACCTCCCCAACATCCCCGAGGCCGTCGTAGCCTTCCTCGCCACCGCCGCCGTCGGCGGCGTCTGGACGTCCTGCGCCCCGGACTTCGGTGCCCGCAGCGTCCTCGACCGCTTCCAGCAGGTCGAACCCGTGGTTCTCTTCACGGTCGACGGCTACCGCTACGGCGGCAAGGAACACCACCGCGCCGACACGGTCGCCGAGCTGCGCCGCGAACTCCCCACCCTGCGCGCCGTCGTCCACATCCCGCTGCTGGGCACCGAGGCCCCCGAGGGCGCCCTCGAATGGTCCGCCCTCACCTCCGCGGACACCGAGCCCGTATTCGAACAGGTCCCCTTCGACCACCCGCTCTGGGTGCTCTACTCCTCCGGCACCACCGGGCTTCCCAAGGCGATCGTCCAGTCCCAGGGCGGCATCCTGCTGGAACACTTCAAGCAGATCGGCCTGCACTGCGACCTCGGCCCCGAGGACCGCTTCTTCTGGTACACCTCCACCGGCTGGATGATGTGGAACTTCCTCGTCTCCGGCCTCCTCACCGGAACCACCCTCGTGCTGTACGACGGAAGCCCCGGCTATCCGGACGTCAGCGCCCAGTGGCGCGTCGCCGAACAGACCGGAGCCACCCTCTTCGGCACCTCGGCCGCCTATGTCATGGCCTGCCGGAAGGCCGGCATCCATCCGGGCCGCGACTTCGACCTCTCCCGTATCCAGTGCGTCGCCACCACCGGCTCCCCGCTCCCGCCCGACGGCTTCCGCTGGCTCCACGACGAAGTGGCCGAAGACCTGTGGATCGCCTCCGTCAGCGGTGGCACGGACGTCTGCAGCTGCTTCGCCGGCGGCGTCCCGACCCTCCCCGTACACATCGGCGAGCTCCAGGCCCCGTGTCTCGGCACGGACCTGCGCTCCTGGGACCTCGCGGGCGAACCGCTCATCGGCGAGGTCGGCGAACTCGTCGTCACGGCGCCCATTCCCTCCATGCCCATCCGGTTCTGGAACGACCCCGACGGCAGCCGCTACCACGACAGCTACTTCGACATGTACCCCGGCGTCTGGCGCCACGGCGACTGGATCACGATCACCGAACACGGCTCGGTCATCATCCACGGACGCTCCGACTCCACCCTCAACCGCCAGGGCGTACGGATGGGCTCCGCCGACATCTACGAGGCCGTCGAGCGACTCCCCGAGATCCGGGAATCCCTCGTCATCGGCCTCGAAGAGCCCGACGGCGGCTACTGGATGCCGCTCTTCGTCCACCTCGCCGAGGGCGCACGGCTCGACGACGCGCTGCGCGACAGCATCAAGCGGACCATCCGGGAGAACCTCTCCCCGCGCCACGTGCCGGACGAGGTCATCGAAGTCCCCGGCATCCCGCACACCCTCACCGGCAAGCGCATCGAGGTGCCGGTCAAACGCCTCCTGCAGGGCACGGCCCTGGCCAAGGTGGTCAACCCCGGCTCGATCGACAACCTCGAACTCCTCCACTTCTACGAGGACCTCGCGCGCAAGCGTCACTGACCGTCCCCGTTGTCAGTGCCCCTGATTACTCTGAGTGAGCAATGATCGACAGCGCACTGGGGGAGTCATGGCGCACATCAGGAACAGCGGGAACAGCGAGTACGGCAGGACAGCCGGGTACAGCCGCTCCGGCGCATCCATGCGACGCACGCTGCGCCGCGAAGCACCCAGCACCATCGGCCTCCTGGCCGACGAGCAGGACTTCGCGGCGATGCGGCGCTACAGCACCTTCACCTTCGACGACCACACCGTCTATCTGCGGCAGGTCGAAACGCTGCTGAAGTCCCTCTCCGCACAGGGCATGCACGCCACGGTCGCCCTGTTCGATCCGGAGGAGTACGCGGAGTTCTGCGCCGAGTCGGGACTCGCTCCCGACGCCCCGGCCAGCCGCAGCCGCTTCACAGCCGAGGTCGCCTCGGCCGGCGCCACCGTCGCGTACACCGGACAGCCCATCGACACCCTGATCCCGCTCCTGGTCAGCCGGGCCGTCCGCCGGGCCACCTGGGAGTACGCCACGATGCTCCTGGCCGGCCTCGGCGAATGCGCGGACTGCGGCAAGGACATCGGCCACGCCGCCTTCGACCGCGCCTCGCACCTCCTGCTCCGCATCCTGGAGACGGCCGGCCCCGGCACCCACCATCTGGTCTGCAGCACCCCCACCGACAACGAGCAGCTGATCGCCGTCCTGCACACCGAGCGCGACAGCACGGGGCCCGCCCGACTCGAATCCGGGGAAGGAGCGGAGTTCGTCACGGTGCTCGCCGTGGGCATCGCCCTCGAAAGGCCCGGGGGAGTCGTACTGCGTACGAGCAGCGCCGGCGCCCAGGACCGGGTGCACGGCTGGCGGCTGACCCGGGGCAACCTGGTCCCGCTCAGCGCCGGTGAGGTCTTCAGCGCCTACTGCACCGACGCCGACACCGGCGAACCGGTCGCCCCGGAGTCCCACGTGGAGTACTGCGCCGGCTTCGACCTCGGCGCGGACGAACCGGAAGCGCATCACTGACAGGGCGAAGGGGCTCCCCGCCACCATGGGCGGGAAGCCCCTTCACCACAGAACGCCGCGGACCTACTCGCCCGACAGCACCGCCTGGGCCGCGACCCGCGCCCCCTCGGCGGAGTCCGCCGCACGAGCGGCGGAGGCGGCACGCTCGCACTGCGCGAGCGTGTACTTCGCCAGCGTGGCGCGGACATAGGGAATGGACGCGGCACCCATCGACAGCGAGGTCACACCCAGCCCGGTCAGCACACAAGCCAGCAGCGGATCGGAGGCGGCTTCACCACAGACACCACAGCTCTTGCCCTCGGCCCTGGCAGCCTCCGCCGACAGCGCCACCAGATCGAGCAGCGCGGGCTGCCACGGGTCCTGCAGCCGGGAGACCGCACCCACCTGCCGGTCGGCGGCGAAGGTGTACTGCGCCAGGTCATTGGTGCCCAGCGAAAGGAACTCCACCTCCCGCAGGATCGAACGCGCCCGCAGCGCGGCGGACGGAATCTCCACCATCGCACCGAACTTCGCCTGCAGACCGGCCTCACGGCAGGCGTCGGCGAAAGCCTTGGCATCCGCGCGGTCCGCCACCATCGGCGCCATGACCTCAAGGTGGACCGGCAGTCCCTGAGCCGCCTTCGAGAGCGCGGTCAGCTGAGTACGCAGCACGTCGGGGTGGTCCAGCAGACTCCGCAGTCCACGCACACCCAGCGCCGGGTTCGGCTCGTCCGCCGGAGTCAGGAAGTCCAGCGGCTTGTCGGCCCCGGCGTCCAACACCCGTACGACGACGCGCCCCTCGGGGAATGCCTCCAGCACCGCCCGGTACGCCGCGACCTGCTTCTCCTCGGACGGCGCCTGCTTGCTGTCGTCCAGGAACAGGAACTCGGTACGGAACAGCCCCACGCCCTCCGCACCGGCCTCGACCGCCGCCGGTACGTCACCGGGCCCGCCGACATTGGCGAGCAGCGGAACCTTGTGACCGTCGGAGGTCGCACCCGGCCCGGACGAAGCCGACAGCGCGGCCTTGCGCGCCGCGGCGGCACTCTCCATCTCCGCACGCTTCTCGGCGCTCGGCTCGACGAAGATCTCGCCGGTGCTGCCGTCCACGGCGATGACCGTGCCCTCGGCCAGCTCACCGGCACCGGGGAGCGCCACCACGGCGGGCACCCCGAGTGCCCGGGCCAGAATCGCGCTGTGGCTGGTCGGCCCGCCCTCCTCGGTCACGAAGCCGAGCACCAGAGCCGGGTCGAGCAGCGCCGTGTCCGCAGGCGCCAGGTCCCGAGCAATCAGCACATAGGGCTCGTCGCTGTCCGGCACACCGGGCATCGGCACACCGAGCAGCCGGGCCACGATCCGGTTGCGCACGTCGTCGAGGTCGGCAACGCGCCCCGCCAGGTACTCCCCGGCGTTGGCGAGCAGCGCCCGGTAGGCGGCGAACGCGTCGTAGACGCCACGCTCCGCGGTGCTGCCGACGGCGATACGCCGTTCCACGTCAGCCATCAGCTCGGGGTCCTGCGCCATCATGGCCTGGGCCTCGAGCACATGCTGAGCCTCGCCACCGGCCAGGTTGCCGCGCGCGATCAGGTCGGCCGCCACGGCTTCCACGGCCTGGCGAGCGCGCCCCTGTTCGCGCTCGGCCTCCTCGGCGGGGATCTGCTTGGCCGGCGGTTCGAGCACCGCCGTACCCATATGACGCACCTCGCCGATCGCCACCCCGTGGCTCACACCGACGCCTCGCAGCGTTGTCTGCATTTCACCCGTCCCCGGTTGAGCGGCGGCCCGTGCCCCCGCGGTGGATATCCAGTCGGCTGTCATCGTGGCGAGTCCGTCACTGCCAACCGAACAAGGTGTCGCCGATCTTCACGTCGCCGTCCTCGCGGACGTCGGACAGGGATTCGGCGGTGGCTTCCAGCGCCACGACCGGGCACACGGGCGACTTGCCGGCCGCCTCGACGCCCGCAGGGTCCCAGCGCACGATGCCCTGACCGCGCGTGACCGTGTCCCCCTTGTTCACGAGCAGCTCGAATCCCTCGCCATTGAGTTGAACGGTGTCGATGCCGAGGTGCGTCAGCACTCCGTGCCCGTGCTCGTCCACGACGACGAACGCGTGCGGGTGCAGGGAGACGATGATGCCGTCGACCGGCGATACCGCCTCGGACGGCTCACGCACAGGATCAATGGCGGTTCCGGGGCCCACCATCGCGCCGGAGAAGACCGGGTCCGGTACCGCAGCGAGCCCGATGGCACGTCCGGCAAGCGGGGACGTCACAGTGGTCATAGGGAGCCTCCCAGGGGTGGAGCTTGATCGGCGCCGTCACAACCTGTGGGCGACGGCGTGCTGTTCAGCAGCGTAAGTCATAAGAAGTTCTGGTTCCGCCCGAGTCCTGGCGGTTCGCGGCCTTAGGGGCACACCGGAAATGATTTGCCTCGACTCCCGGCGACCTGTACTGTCGTACTCCTGCCTGACCCCAACGCGACTTTGAGTCGGGGGTCGGCGGCGACTTTTAAGCCCTGACTTTAACCCGGACTCGGCACCTGCATGCCTGCAGGGGCTGGTCAAGGAAAGTAAAAAGGCCTGATAGAGTCGGGCTCGCCGGAAAGGGAAACGCGAAAGCGAAGAACTGGAAGGCGGTGCAGGACCCGCTTCGACCGGGAAATCGGACACGAAAGAGTCTGATAGAGTCGGAAAC